>JAFSWY010000168.1 GCA_017444295.1 Selenomonadaceae bacterium
AGAGCCGCTCTCCGTTATTTTGGAAGAGCGGCTCTCGTGATTCATACGTCTCAATTCATCCAAGTGCGGTATCGAGCGCCATCATGAGCGTGAAGCCGATGGCGAAAGCGATGACGCCAATATTGGAGTGATTGCCGGAGGACATTTCGGGGATCAGCTCCTCTACGACCACATAGAGCATCGCGCCTGCGGAAAAGCTCAGGAGATAGGGGAGTGCAGGCACGACAAGGCTGGCGGCAAGGATGGTGAGTACACCCCCGACAGGCTCTACAATGCCCGAAAGCACGCCTCCGAGAAAGGCGCGGGTACGGCTCATGCCGGATGCGTGCAGGGGCATGGAGATGATGGCACCCTCCGGGAAATTCTGGATGGCGATGCCGATGGAGAGCGCGAGCGCCCCACTCATGGCAATCTGGGAGGCCCCTTCCAGCCATCCTGCCAGCACGACGCCGACCGCCATGCCTTCGGGAATATTGTGGAGGGTGACAGCAAGCAATAGCATGGTGGAGCGGGGCAGGGATACTTTCATGCCCTCTGCATCCTCCGTGTTCAGATGAAGATGTGGGATGATATGGTCGAGCAGCAACAGGAACAGGGTGCCAAGCCAGAAGCCTGCCACCGCGGGAAGGAATGCAAGTTGCCCCAGAGAGGGGGCGCTTTCCTCCATTGCGGGGATCAGCAGACTCCAGACGGAAGCCGCGACCATCACGCCCGCCGCAAAGCCCATCAGGCCCTTCTGCACCCTTTCCGGAAGCTCGCCTCGCAGGAAGAAAACACATGCCGCGCCAAGACTGGTTCCAAGGAACGGGATGACAAGCGCGGCCAGGATTACATCAGAAAACATGGAAACACTCCAATCTTGTTCGTGGGCTATTTGAATACCTTTATTATATGCTATAATTAACGCATTATCTATACATGCGGGCAAAATAACTGCGGAAATATGTTGGCAAATATATGCTTTGATTTTTTGAGGATTGGAAATTGTGCGGGAGGTGCCGGTGTGAAAAAAATCTTACTTGCTGCTTTATTGGCGGGGGCAATGTGCAGCCCGCTGGCTTACGGTGGAGGATGTAGTCATGTTGAGGCGGCCGAGGCGGTGCATGCTGGCGTACGCCGGGACGCAGAGACTGACAATCTGCTGCTGGTGAACAAGACCCATAAACTGCCTGATGATTATGAGGAAAAGGTTGACCTGGTGACGGTCAAGAATTGTTTTGGCAAGGAATTTCAGGTCGAAAGAGAAACATATAAGCATTTTCTGTCCTTGCGGGAGGATTTGCTGAAGAGGGGGATTCAGATAGAGCTGGAGTCTGCCTACCGCAGTGTAGCCCGTCAGCAAGAAGTCATCGAGGAGCTGCGGGCGACAGAGGGAGAGGACTATGTGAAGAAATATGCCGCTGTCCCGGGTTACTCTGAGCATCACACGGGACTGGCATTGGATGTTGCCGTAGTCAAAGAGGGCAGACCCATCGATGATGTGTATGGAACCTGGGAAACGCCCTATCAAAAAATGCACAGGCGTCTTGCCGAGCACGGCTTTATCCTGCGCTATCCGCCGGGGAAGTCGGCTATCACCGGGTATGACTATGAGTCCTGGCATTGCCGTTATGTGGGCCGGGAGGCCGCCAGGAAGATTTTTCTGCAAGGGCTGACCTTGGAAGAATATCTTCTCGGTGGCAGAGAAACGCAGAACATGCAGGGTAAATACGGTTCAGCAGCATATTGGACAAAGCGGAATCCTGCAGGTGAAAAAGAGCTGTCGGACACAGAAATGAAACATTTGCAGGAAGAAATGCGCCACCAAAACTCCCTGCTGGTGGATATGGAAAGTTTTCCTGCGGAAGTGACGGCCGAATACATCAAGGAAAAAATTAAGGTGTCAAGGGATAATTACCTGTGGTTTGAGCCGGATAACATATATGAGAACGGTGTGCCTCTGACCAAGGAGCGCTGCCGGCAAGTGGAGGAAAACTGTGTGCCGGAGTCCCTGCTGGCCAGACAAACTGTGAAGTTTGCCTTGACTACCTGCAGAGCAAACCTGCGCTATCTGCCGGAAAGTGAGGGCTGGTATGAAGCCCCACACGACACCCATTATGACCTGATCCAGGCGCTGACTCTTTATCCGGCAGAGCCCTTGGCTGTGCTGGCGGAGAGCCGGGACAAAAAATACTGCTTTGTGCAGCTCAGAAATTATGTGGGCTGGGTGGATAAAACAGAAATTGCGTTTGTGGACCATGACAAATGGCTAAAATATGCAGCGCCACAGGATTTTCTCGTCTTCACGGCTGGTGAAAAGCGCATCAACCTGGGGGATGGTTCCAACCTGCTGTTCCAGATGGGAGCCCGTTTGCCGCTAAAGAAAGCAAAAGTTCAGCGCGATGGAACCTGGCTGGCAGTTGTGCCTGTGTCTGTGCAGGGGGACGTTGTGGAAAAGCTTGTCAGCATACCTGCTGATAAGACGGTCCATAAGGGGTGGCTGCCGTATTCAGAAAACAATGTGCTGCGCCAGGCCTTCCGCTTTTTGGGAGAGCTGTATGGCTGGTGTGGTCTGGAGGAAGGTGTGGATTGCTCCTTGTTTACCGCCGATGTTTACCGCAGCTTCGGCCTTGATATTCCTGGTGATGCCGTGGAGCAGAGAACGGCCATGCCTATGCGCAAAGATATCGAAAAATTGGGCCGTGAGGGCAAGCTGGAGGCTATTGGCAGCTGCCGCCCCGGCGATTTATACTAATCTCAATTAAAAATTTTAAATATCCAATCGTGCAAAGTAATCCTCCCGACAATTTCCGAGGTAAGGTTATGGATGGTCTCACATAGACGTGTGACTACTTTTTCCAGTGTGGCAAACACTTCATTGCAGAAGCCTTGCGTCCTCAGTTCTCTCCATATTTGCTCGATGGGATTCATTTCGGGGGTATACGGCGGTATGTGGATGACCTTGATGTTCTCCGGCGTCTTCATGGCCTTTGCCTTATGCCACGCCGCTCCGTCACACACCATCAGGAGGATATCCTCGCTGTATTGCTTGGAAAGTTCCTCTAGAAAGATATTCATGCAGGTCGTGTTGCAGTACGGCAGAACGAGGAAGAAACTCTCTCCTGTCAGTGGCTCAACGGCTCCGTATGCATAGCGATATTCCCTGATGTGGTGGCAAGGCACTTCCGGACGGACTCCCGCCGTGCACCAGCAGTATTTCGGCTTGTTGATGCGGCCAAAGCCGGCCTCGTCCTGGAACATGAGCCGGATGTTCTTCTTTGGATACTGTATACAAAGTTCCTTCACTTTGTCCTTAATTTTTTTGAGGCTTCCATCGCCTCTTCGCTCGTCTTTTTGGGATGTTTGGACCTTGGCATCACCTTGCGCCAGCCATGCCGCTCCAGAAGCATGTAGATGTAGCCGCGTCCCGTGTCCCTGCCAAGTTTTTTGTCGAACGCCGCCTTGATGTCCCTTGCGATTACCACCTGTCCCGCCTGTGCCTGTTTTACGAAGCGTTCCAACAATTCCATTTCCTCTGCCTCGCTCATGTTGCGGTGGTTGCCCCCGCATTTCTTTTGCAGGAATGCTTCCAAGCCATTTTTCTTGTACTCGCTCACAAGCTGGCTGACCCTTACGCTACATAGTCCCATCTGCTTGCCCGCTTCTTCGTTGCTCAGTCCCTTGTGGCGCAACATGAGCACTTTAAGTTTGCGAGATATCCGCTTGTCTTGTGTCGCCTTTTCCGCATCGACAAGTTTTTTGTATTCCTCTGTGTCTATCAGAAACTTTCGCATGTTGTATCCCCCCGTTAAGAAGATTATATCACAACCCCTTCATTTAGCTATCTTATTTGAGATTAGTATTACTCTTTACCGAGGGCCATGTCATGTTGTATTTGGGGAAGGATGACAGGGGCGAACCACATATCATTCACGCAGCCAGTAGCAGATGGTTTCCCGGGGAGGGTGACGAGGGTGCGCTGAAATACTATACCCGCAGGGTGACAGTGGATGATCTTTGGTGGCATAAGTCAGACAATGGCCGGTGCATTGATGGCCTTATAGCCATCGGAGGACTAAGGTGAGAATGTTAAGGGAAGCAGGTGTGTTTGGATGAGACGTTACAAGCAAAATTGGCTTAGAAGATTTTTTTTGACGGCAGCAATGAGCCTTATGCTGCTGCCGATGCAGGTTCAGGTTGAGCTGCCGGCAGTATGGGCGGCTCCAGTTGCGGCGGCCGCAGAGACATCACTGAGCAAAAGCGCAGCTTTGCGCCCAGGGGATACCATCGGTATCCTGGCTCCGGGCACCAATGATAATATCGAAGACTATGACCGAGCTATACGCGATTTGCAGAAAAGGGGCTACAAGATAAAAGTGGGAACTTCCTGCAGGTCGCGGTATGGCTATTTTGCGGGGACAGACTCTACGCGCGCTGCTGACTTGAACCGCTTTTTCGGCGATGATGAGGTGCAGGCTATTCTCTGCCTGCGGGGAGGCTATGGCTCGGTGCGCATGCTGGACAAACTGGATTATGCGCTTATCGCCAGCCATCCTAAGCAGTTTATTGGTTACAGTGATGTGACAGCACTGCATATCGCCTTGGGCGAAAAGAGCAGGCTGTCAACTGTCCACGGCCCCATGCTGAGTTCTTTCGAGCAGGGCCTTGATGAGAAAAATGACAAGGCAGATACTTTTCTGCGGGGGCTGCAAGGCGAGCTTTACCCAGGAGACCTGCCCCTGCCGCCGAAGTGTCATTTGGAGACGGTCCAGCCGGGAAGAGCTGAGGGAATTATTATGGGGGGAAACCTCTCAGTGCTGATTTCCCTGCTGGGGACTCCCTATGAAATGAAGGGAGATGGAGCACTGCTCTTGATTGAGGAGGTGGGGGAGGATACCTACCGCATAGACAGGATGCTCTGGCAACTATGGCAAAATGGCTTGCTGAGCAGGGTAAATGGCATTCTGGTGGGAGATATGCTGGGGGTTGATGAGGAATGGGAGGAAGGAGATTTTCGCCTGTCGGAAGTGCTGGAGCACTACGCAAAACTTGCGGGCAAGCCCATGATTAAGGGACTGCCGGTGGGACATGG
>JAFSWY010000169.1 GCA_017444295.1 Selenomonadaceae bacterium
TAAAGGAACCTGTTCCAAGGGTGCCGCTGAAGAGAATCGGCATGGTCCAGGGGAGCCCCGTCTCGAATACCGGAACGATGCCCCAGGAAATGGCAATCCATCCAAGCAGGGTGTTTGCCAGGGGCGCCGCCAGATAGGGGATGAGGAACAGCGGATTCAGCACCACGGGAAGGCAAAACATCACAGGTTCCTGTATGTTGAAGAGCATGGCGGGAAAGCTGAACTTGGACACCGAGCGCCAGGATTCATGCTTGGAGAACACAAGGATCGCAATAAGGAGCCCCAGAACGTGTATGATGCCCGCCTCAAAAAATCCGCTGGTAAAGACAAAGGCAGTATCCCCCAGTTGGTTGCTCGCCTGTGCCGGGGCATAGGCCATCTGCTGGACAAAGGACGTGAAGCCGTAGCCCGGAAACCCAAACCACCAAAGCGTCCAAACGAGCGCCTGATAGAGAAGCGCCACCAATGGGTGCTGGAAGAAGGACATGGGAAGGGCCGCCTTCAGCCATGCCCCAACCGCTGTCCACAGCGCACCGAACCCCATGGAAAGCAGCATCAAGACCAGCAGTGTCAACAGAACGGGCACAAAAGCCGACAGGCAGCGCATGAGATTCCCCGGCAAGGATTTCGGCAATTTCAGACGGAGCTTCCGTATATGGGAAAACCACGCAAACAAGCGGGCCGACAGGACAGCTACAAAAAAGGCCGGGAGAAACCTGCGCCCCGCAAAATAATCCACGAATTCCCCCTGCACCATTTCCCCGGACGACGACAGCAAAAACAGAAATGCCGCCAAAGCACAGAAAGCCGCCATCAACCGGTCCGCATTCCAGAGAGTTGCCAGCTTTCCCGCCAGAACCATCGCAAGAGCCAAGGAAAGCATGCCATAGCCAACACCGATGATGTGGCGGCAGGAAACCATGGACTGCACCAGCCAATGCTGCCGATAGGCATCCCCCGAAAGGCCGCCGGTCACCCAGAAGCCCAGATTCAGCCCCTCCTCTCCCATGACCGGGCTGAAGGGGTCCAGGACCAGGCTTTCCAGGATATCCAAAAAGGATACCGCCAGCAGAAATGGCAGGATGATAAAAAAGGAATGGCGGACTGCCTGAAGATACCTGTTCCTGTGCAGCCTTGCCGCCATCGGCAGCAAATGCGCTCCCCCAAAAACGTCCTCGCTTCCCATCCTCATCTCTATTTCCCCAAATTCTCCAGATCCGCAAACAGTTTTGCCATATCAGGACTGTCCAGCATCTTCATCGCCAACACCTTGTTGACACGCTCCACGAGGTCCGCCGGGGTAAAGGGCTTCTTGATATAATCATCTACCTTGAGCTGGCTGGCCTTCACCACCGTATGCCGGTCCGCCGATGCCGTGAGGAAGATCACAGGGATATCCTTCCACTCCCCATGGCTCCGTATGGTTTCCAGGGTTTTGATGCCGTCCATGCGGGGCATCTGGATATCCAGCAGGATGAGATCCACCGCCATCTTTTTCTGCAAAAGCGCAATGCATTTATAGCCGCTCTCTGCAAGAACGACCTCCACATCCATTTCCTTTTTCAGGATGAATTCCGCCATCTGCAGGTTCATATCGTCATCGTCTACCACAAGAATCGTGCGCTTTTTTCCCATGCCTGTCATCCTCCAGTCCTTCGTCTCGCCAGATTTCAATATTTATTTATTCGATATTTAATCTGCTTTTCCTTTTCCTTGCCAAAAGGATTTTTCCCAATGAGGACGAATATTCTACTATAGTAAAACATTCAAAGCAATTTTTGTGGAGTGATGGACATGAAAGATTTATGGCGCGCACTTGCGGCAATGCTTCTGATTCTTGCATTGTGCAGCACAGCAGCCGCAGCGGGGAGGACTGTCCTTCGGGTGGGCTACGTGCCGGGAACAGGATTTCTGGAAGAGGACCGGCCGGGGCACTATCAGGGATACGGATATGAGTATATGCAATTCCTTTCCCGTTACGGGAACTGGGACTTCGACTATGTGCCCTGCCGCTCCTGGGCGGAATGCGGGGAAAGGCTGCAGTCCGGTGCCATTGATGTCCTGCCGGCCATGCCGGGGGACTATCGCAGCCTCCCATATGCGACGCGAACCGACCATGTCATCGGCCGCTACTCCATGGGACTCATCACAAAAGACGGGAACGCGTCTTCCCACATGCGCCTGGGGATACTTCCCTACACGGCCCCGGTTCCTGCCCTTCCGAAAATTGCGGCAGATTATGGGTTTTCCTATGACCTCATTTCTTATCCCATACATTATGACATGGCAGAAGCTTTCGACCACGACGAGATTGACGGCTATATCGCCCCGCTCCTGGAACCGAACAAGGCGCAGAACGTCCTTTCCGAGTTCGACCGCCAAAGCTATCGTCTGCTGGTACGCTCCGACAGGAAGGACTTGCTGAAGGAAATGAACGAGGCCATGGATGCGATGCTGACGGACCAGTTCGACATCCGTGAACGCCTGCAGAACAAATACCTGCGCACAGGCGGCGTTCCGTTGATCCTCTCTCCCCAGGAAAGGGAATACCTCGCAGAAAAAAAGAAACTCACCACGGCAATCTTCATGCGGGAACCCCCCTACATCTACTGGGAGGGCGATGAGGCCAAAGGCGTGATTCCGGAAATCCTTCGTCAGATCTCGAAAGACCTGGGCGTGGAAATCGAAATCATTCCCACAGAAAGCTCGGCAGCGACCATGCGCCTCATCCAGATGGGAAAGATTGACTTCATAGGCGACGTTATCTGCGATTTCAGCTGGGCCAGAGAGCAGAATGTCATTCCCACCCAATCCTATCTGCAGATGGAGTTTGTCCCTGTGCACCGCCGAAACGCGATACTCGGCGACAATGCCACAGTGGCATGCGTACCATCGCACCAGTACACGGCTTCCTTCATCGCCCCACGGTATTCAGAGGAGCACTGCCTGAACTTCGAGAACATAGAGGAATGCTTCCGCGCAGTAGGCGAGGGCAGGGCAACCCTGTTGTTTGCCCCTCGCAACGAGGTTCCCTTCCTGATGGAAGAAACGGGAGTCTACAATCTGGAAGCCAGCACGGAAACTGCCTTTACAGCGCCTTTGAGCCTCGGTGTCTATGTGGGCGCGGATCCCCGCCTCTGGCGCATCCTCAACAAGGAAATCAACCATCTCGACATCACGAAAATCCAGAGCCTCTTGAATGATTCCTCGAAATCCGTCCAGCATCTCAGCCCCCAATGGCTGATCTACCACTACCCCCTCCACGTCCTGTGCATTGCAATGCTCCTCATGGGAATCATTGCGGCGGCTCTTGTCTACCGCGCCAGGATGCGGCGGAAGCATTTCGATATCGTCCATCACATGGCCTACACGGATATGAGGTACCAGCTCCCGAACCTCCTCTGGCTGGGGAAGGAATCTCCGAGACACTGCGAGAAGATCCGGAAAAACGAGCCCGGCATGCAGATCTATGTCGCA
>JAFSWY010000170.1 GCA_017444295.1 Selenomonadaceae bacterium
ACCCAGTGCGCCGGCTTCATACAGGAAGGGGTAATACTCCTTCATATCACCGGAGGCACCGAGGATGGAACTCATCTGCCCTCCGCCGGAGGTGCCGACAGATATGATGCGCTCCTTGTCGCCCGGAAGTACGGCTGCATTGGCGCGAAGGGCGATAATGCCGGATTTTAAATCCGCCATCTGCGTGGGTGCCTTGCCGGTGTGGATTCCATTTGCGTCCACGGCATCACGGCTGCGCGCCCCGGCGGTAACATATACCATGCCTTCCTTGATGTAGTCGGTATCGACGGCGCGGGGTGAGCTGGAGCGCCAGCCACCGCATTCGTTCAAATAGACGATGGGCGCCGTATCTGCCGTGTAATTCCCCACGGCAGACTCATGGTCGATGCCGATGACATTTCCCGCCTTGTCCGTTTTCAGGTAGGCCGCCGGGACATAAATGAGCATGGTCTGGTTGGCAAGGTTCGTCACATTGGCATTCATGTAAACGCCCTGATATACGACACCCTGTTGCTCTCCGCCGGGAAAACCGCCCAAATGCGGGGCTGCCTTGCCATCCATGGGGGGAAGTTCTTCCGGCCTACGCTCCTCATTGTTGGCTCCCACATTGATTTTCGTTTCCCTGCCTGGAACAGGCTGTCCCTTTTCATCTGTGAATACGAGGGTGTAGTATGTGCCGTCCCCGCTTTTTAGCCAACGATATACACCGGCTTTCATGCCGGCCGCATAGTCCAGATAAAGTGAAGCGTCCACATTGGCATGAGCCACGTTTCCTGCGATGGCGCTGACATCTGCGCTCACCGCCCGGGGAGCGGCACAGCTGCAATCTTGACCGCAAGCCAGTGCCGCAATGCCAATGACTGCGCTGCATAAGATTTTCTTTAGCCGCAGCTGTCTTATTGAATCCATCCTATTACCTCCCATTTCCTTGTTTCAAACTATCCGACATCTCCTTGCCGGATATATTCGCCCATGTATTCCTTTCCCCAGTCGCACATAGCGGTCAGAACAGGCGTGAGCGTTCTGCCGAAATCCGTCAGGCTGTATTCCGTCCGTGGAGGCACAACGGGATAGACTTCACGATGGACAATGCCGTCTGCTTCCAGTTCGCGAAGCTGCTGAGTGAGCATCTTGGCCGTGGTCTGTGGCAGGAAGCGGCGCAGTTCACTGAATCTGAGCGTCTGGTCAATCAAGTGATACAATATGATGGGCTTGTATTTCCCGCCGATAACGCCAAGGACGGCATCCACCGGGCAGTTATAGATTTGTCCTTTTTCTCTCACGCTTCCTGCGCCTCCTTTGCCTTTCTGCCTGATTCGAGATTCTTCTCGACTCACGGGAGGATTTCCACCCAGTATCCGTCCGGGTCATTGATGAAATAGATGCCCATGCTGGGATTCTCATAGCAAATGCACCCCATCTGCTTGTGCTTCTCGTGAGCTGCATCGAAATCGTCTGCCGTGAAAGCCAAGTGAAACTCGTTGTCCCCCAAGTTGTACGGCTCTTTGCGATCCTTTAGCCATGTCAGCTCCAATAGGTGCTGGCTCCGGTGCGGGTCGCCCAAATAGACAATCGTAAAATCACCGCCATTGATGCGGCGCACCTCCTTGAGTCCCAACGCCTCCTCATAGAAGGACAAGCTACGTTTCAGGTCAAGCACATTGATATTGTTGTGGGCAAATCGAAACATGATTCTCCGTCGCTCCTTTTTTTGTGGCATCGGCGGAAGAGCTGCCCGGCAAGACAACCTCTCCCGCTAATATTCTGCTGATATTATTGTTGTTTGCTGGCCAGAACGGTGGCGGCAAGACCCTTCACCCAGTCCTGATGCCCTTGGTTCATGACATCCGGCTTGGAATTGAAAAGATCTTTGGCGGGCTTGCCCTTCTGGGATTCCTGTGTCAAGATACGGACGCGCCCTTCGGGAAGGTCCTCCAGAAGCCACGCATGGATGACATCCAAGCGATGCTCGGCATCGCCCTCTGCCCAGCCATGCCAGGCAAGGCGTCCCGGCTTGTCGCCCGTCGGGGCTTCAAACTCCACGATCTCGGCTTCAATGGGAAAGCCGAAGGTCTTGAAGCGGAAGCGCGTGTCGGCAGCGAGTCTCGTTCCCTTCGTATTGTCAAACTCCACATCAGCCACATTGTCGTAATAGGTCGGCCAGATGCTGGTGTCGATCAGGTTCTCAAAGACATCCTTCGCCATGATTCCCTTAACGATGACCTCATTGGAGGCAAAGTTGTCAGTAGTTCCCGGAAGGTAGTCGTGCGGCCAGTTGATTTCGTTCAGCATGATAATCCCTCTTTCACTTATTCGCTCATAATGTTTTGGAATCCTGCCACGACATCGGCCGCTGTAGTGACAGCCCCTTGATTACAGTTTTATTTTATAGCAATCAAGACTAAATGACAAGTACGCACTTTTAAGTAATATAGTACCCTAAGATACCATGTAAAAATCCACACTGCACATGGATGTACGCAACGAAAAAAATCGGCGTAGCCGAAGCCACGCCGATAATTTGTCACACTATCCGAATTGTCGTTCCGTCCTTAAAGGTCACCTCGATATCCTCTTTACTGTGGACGGTCATGAAATCCACCAAACTCCCCCACAGTCCCTCGTCAAATTCCGTGAGGATATTCTCCTGTTTGCGGAGTTCCTTGGAAAAGCTGTCAGCAAGCTGTTCCTTGTCGTCATACATTCAATCTGCTCCACTTAAGCGAAATGCAGAACAGCGCCCACGATAAGAAGCCAAGACATTACCCGTGATACAATCAAATACGGGGTCTCCAGGAGCAAAGAAATGCACGGAATCCATTTGTAGGGCCAGGTTACGGTCAAAAGTGCCTACCAGAGCAGGCCGTTCACTACGCATGCGCATCGTACTCACAGGCTTGCTCATAACAGCAGCTTGTATCTTAAACAATGCCTGAGCCCGCTCATCCTGGTAGTATTCCCCCCATTCCGGTGGTAAAAGCATAGTCTGCCATGCTGACTTTGACGAAAAGTTTTCTGGTCTAAATCGAAGCAATTCACCTTTCTGATGCTCTATACGGAAGCCTGCCATAGCAGCCCAACTGCCCATCGCATCTGCAAACAGTTTCCCACCTTGGCGGCTATATTCATTTACCAAGCGTCTAACCTGTCTATCCAGTCCATTAAAAAGGAATTTGTTCAAATCATAGTTCCGTTCTTCTTGCAGAGCCTTAGCTAGTATAGGAAATTTAAAATAACTTTACGATTTAACATGTAGTATCCGATTTCTTTTTTCTGCGAGTGATGGGAATAGGTGCATGTTTTCCTTTGTTATCGCAACTTGCAGCTTTTGCGTTTACTACCTCGTAGACAATGTTATCAATATCTTCATTTTCGAGGTCAATGTCATCCATCTGGTATTTCCATTTATAGGGTATCGGAGTCTGGTTGATTTCCTCAA
>JAFSWY010000171.1 GCA_017444295.1 Selenomonadaceae bacterium
CAACGTGTGCATAGTGACGCTTCTCCGTCTCATACTCAACGTGAGCCGTGTTGATGGTGATACCGCGCTCGCGCTCCTCAGGAGCCTTATCGATATCAGCGTAATCCTCGAACTTGGCCATGCCCTTCTCGGACATGCACTTCGTGATAGCAGCAGTGAGCGTCGTCTTGCCATGGTCAACGTGACCAATCGTGCCGATGTTCACATGCGGTTTTGTTCTCTCAAACTTTTCTTTAGCCATTAATTTTTTCCTCCCTTATTCACCTTTGTTCTTGGCGACAATCTGATCGGCTATATTCTTAGGAACTTCATCATAGTAGGAAACCTCCATGGAGTAGTTCCCACGGCCCTGGGTCTTGGAACGCAAATCCGTCGAGTACCCGAACATCTCGGAAAGAGGCACAAACCCATTGATGACCTGTGCGCCATTGCGCGCCTCCATGCCGTCGATGCGTCCGCGGCGGGAGTTCAAATCGCCAATGACATCGCCCATGTAATCCTCGGGCACGATGACCTCAACCTTAACATACGGCTCCAAGAGAACCGGATTTGCCTTTTCTGCGCCATTCTTGAATGCCATGGAACCGGCAATCTTGAAGGCAGCCTCCGAGGAGTCAACCTCGTGAAAGGAGCCATCATAGACAGTGGCCTTGATATCGACCATGGGATAGCCGGCGAGAACGCCGCCCTCCATCGCCTGCTTGACGCCTTCCTCGATGGGCTTGATGTATTCCTTGGGAATCACGCCGCCCACGATCTTGTTCTCGAAGGTGAACCCTTCGCCCGGCTCCTGGGGCTCCAGCTTGAGCCAGCAATGGCCGTACTGGCCATGGCCGCCGGACTGGCGGACAAACTTGCCTTCCGCCTCAACGGATTTCCTGATGGTCTCACGATAAGCAACCTGAGGTTCGCCAACCTTGCAGTCCACCTTGAACTCGCGAAGCATGCGGTCAACGATGATCTGCAGGTGAAGCTCGCCCATGCCGGAGATGATGGTCTGTCCCGTTTCCTCATCCGTATGGACGCGGAAGGTGGGATCTTCCTCTGCCAGCTTCTGAAGGGCAACGCCCATCTTCTCCTGGTCATTCTTCGTGGAAGGCTCCACGGCAACCGAGATGACCGGATCCGGAAACTCCATGGACTCCAGGATAATCGGGTTGTTCTCATCACAAAGCGTATCACCCGTCGTGGTGTCCTTGAGTCCGACCGCAGCAGCGATATCACCGCTGTAGACAATATCAATCTCCTTGCGGTTGTTGGCATGCATCTGAAGGATACGCCCGATGCGCTCCTTCTTGCCCTTCGTGGAATTATACACATAGGAACCGGACTGAAGGGTTCCGGAGTATACACGGAAGAAGGTGAGCTTGCCGACATAGGGGTCCGTCATGACCTTGAATGCAAGGGCTGCAAAAGGCTCCTCGTCGCTGGAAGGACGATGATCCTCTTCCTCCGTGTCGGGATTGATGCCCTGAATCGGCGGGATATCCGTCGGTGCCGGCATATAATCCACAACAGCATCCAGCATCGGCTGAACGCCCTTGTTGCGGTAAGACGTTCCGCAGGTCACGGGGCACATCTTGCAGGCAATGGTTGCCTTGCGGATGGCAACCTTGATTTCCTCCTCGGAAACCTCCTCACCGCCAAGATACTTCTCCATGAGGTCATCATCGAACTCGGCAACTGCCTCAAGAAGTTTCTCACGATACTCATCCGCCACATCCTTCATGTCATCAGGGATATCCACCTCATCAGCGACTTTCCCGAGATCATCCTCATAGATGATGGCTTCCATCTTGATGAGATCAACAATGCCCTTGAAGCTATCCTCAGCGCCAATCGGCAGCTGGATGGGAACAGCATTCGCATTGAGGCGCTCCTTCATCATCTTGATGACATTGAAGAAATCCGCGCCAGTGATATCCATCTTATTGACATATGCCATGCGCGGAACGTTGTATTTCTCAGCCTGACGCCATACGGTCTCAGTCTGGGGCTCAACACCGCCGCGGGCAGTCAGCACTGCCACAGCGCCGTCAAGAACCCTCAGGGAACGCTCAACCTCCACGGTGAAATCCACGTGGCCCGGCGTATCGATGATGTTGATGCGGTGGCCTTTCCAATGGCAGGTCGTAGCGGCCGACGTAATCGTAATGCCGCGCTCCTGCTCCTGGACCATCCAGTCCATCGTGGCAGCACCATCATGAACCTCGCCAATCTTGTGGTTAATTCCCGTGTAGAAGAGGATGCGCTCGGTCGTTGTCGTCTTTCCGGCATCGATATGTGCCATGATGCCGATATTGCGAGTCTTTTCAAGCGAAAACTCTCTTGCCACTTCTAAAATCTCTCCTTAAAACTTACCAACGATAATGCGCGAACGCCTTGTTTGCCTCTGCCATCTTATGGGTATCTTCCTTCTTCTTGATGGCCGCGCCTGTATTATTGGCTGCATCCATAAGTTCACCGGAAAGACGTTCATCCATGGTCTTCTCGCCACGGAGGCGCGCATAATTGACCAACCAGCGAATGCCGAGGGTCATGCGGCGGTCCGGACGAACCTCCACCGGCACCTGATAGTTGGCACCACCCACACGGCGTGCGCGAACCTCCAGAACCGGCATGACATTCTTGAGTGCGGTTTCAAAGACCTCCAACGGATCCTTGCCCGTCTTTGCACGGATAGTCTCAAACGCATCATATACAACACGCTCGGCAACACTCTTCTTGCCCGAAAGCATTACCTTGTTGATGAATTTCGTAACTGTCTTGGAATGATATACCGGATCCGGCAATACATCCCGCTTAGGTACGGCACCTTTTCTAGGCATTGCTTTACCTCCTTTTCACAATCTTTCACAAAGCCGTATTATTTCTTCTTGGCCCTCTTCGCACCATACTTGGAGCGAGCCTGGCCGCGATCCTGGACACCTGCGGTATCCAGGGAACCACGGATGATGTGGTAACGGACACCAGGCAGGTCCTTGACACGACCGCCACGAATCAAAACAACACTGTGCTCCTGAAGATTATGACCAATGCCCGGGATATATGCGGTCACCTCGATGCTGTTCGTGAGACGGACACGTGCGACCTTACGCAGTGCGGAATTCGGCTTCTTCGGCGTGGTCGTGTAGACACGCGTGCAAACGCCGCGCTTCTGCGGGCAATTCTTAAGTGCTGGTGCTGTAGATTTCTCCTGCATGCTCTTCCTGCTCTTGCGGACTAACTGATTTATTGTAGGCATACATGCACCTCCTTCCTTCCTATTGAGAATTTATTATTTATGAAAGCATCACGGCAGAGCCGCAATGTTTCTAACAATATGAGCGTCATTGAAGTATTGCTGCCGCAGCAGCGCCAACCTCAATGCCGCATGCTTCCCCGAGAGCCTTCATGGTCTCCACATGGACAAGCTCTACGGATTGCTCCTTGCAGGACTCCAGCAGCGGCTCGATGTAATGTGCATCCGCATCATCCGCAACGTACACGCCCTGGGCTATGCCCTTCCGCAACGCCTTGGTGACCTGCTTGATGCCTATCACCCGATTTGCATTTTTCAGCGCCTCAAGTGCCATTTTCATCGCTCCTCCGCCACTACTATGTGCCCCGAATCAGGCACTTCTATATAGTAGCATCGAGGAAAAACAAAGTCAACACCTAATTTTATCAAGTTTTCCATGTACACGCGTCCCCGTGTGTCATTTTTTGTCCATACCAGATGAACCAATACAAACCAAAAGCCAGTAATCCTAAAACATGCCGTGGACAGGAAAGATTCCCTGCCCACGGCTGCAGAAACATACTTCACTTTTCTTCCTTCACATGTTCCATCTCCTGGGCCTTTACATAATCGTAAACAACACCATACTGGAGCCAGCAGTCAATGGAAGTTATGATGATTTCCATAATCGTGTGGGCACTCAGCGCAAAATTGCTGATCTCGCAGATCTTGACCTGCTTGTCGGTCTTGATATGCTGAAACATGACAATGATGGAATAGGGATGGAAGGACAACAAATAATGATTGCCCGTCGCCCCCTCCGTAAGTTTCATGATCCCTGTGTAATCGGGGTCAATCAAGTGAAACCCAAACTGCTGCAGCCGTTCTGCAAGAACCGGCTTCGTATTTCGTTGAAAATCTGCATTCACTTTGTCGCGCCTGGCCTCAAGCTCTGAAAATGTGGGAAAACTGAACATATATAAACACACTCCTTAGGAATTATTCTGTGGTATGATCCGGCATACAATCGTGCACTCGGAACGTATCTGGGCATGACGGAAAAAGAAGATGGTCCCATCGACGGGAGATTGTATCTCCTCGCAAGGCTTTGCCGTGTAAGGATCCAGGATACTGGCTACCATCTCACCGGCAGTCACCTTGTCCCCCGGACGTTTTTGGGGAAGCAGGATGCCGGCACTGGAAGAGCGAATCGCCGCCATCTGGCTCTCATTCACGCAAACGGTCTTGCAGCCTTCTGGCACTTCCTGTGATGACAAACCATAGCGATGCAGGAAGCGAAGGATGCTTTCCACCGCCGCCTCGGCGCTCTCCGGCTCGATATCGCGGGCAGCCCTCGTGTAGAGGGAAAAGGTATTCGTGCCCCATATCTGCCAATTATAATTGAGGGTAACCGTATCATAAGGATGCGGAGAACGAATCACAAGATAAGGAAGGCCAAAATCCAATCCCGCATCATCCTTCTGAAAGCCCGTCTCCATGATGCGCAGATGGGGAACAAAGTCCCCCGAAAGATAGAAACTGGTGAGGTGGATGCCCCATTGATAGCCCTGCAATGCCTGAAAGATGCGATGGGCCAGCCGCTGCGTGGTTTCCCCATCTGCATAGCCGGGAAACATGCGGTTGATATCTGTATTGTCAAGGGGCCAGAAACGCCGGCTGACATTCATGGAGAATTGCGCCATGCACGGAACGACAAGGATTCCTGCCGACAATGCCCCATCGCTTTCCAGTTTTTCCAGCCTTTGGATCAGCCGGGCTGCGGTATACATCTGCTGAAACTCGTCCCCGCGAATCGCTCCCATGACGGCAAGGGTCTTGTCTCCGCTGCCAAAGCGAAACCCATAGACAGGAATCGGCTGGCGGTAAGGGAGCGCGGATATCGTGCAAAGGATTTCCCTTTTCATTTGGCAACACCCCCTAACACCCGGGCAATCAGAGATCCTTCGTTCACGATGGGATATTCCCGCAGTGTAAAGACCATGCCACTCAGAGGACTCAACAGCTTCTCGCTGATCTCGCCCGTGAAAGGATTGGAAACGATGCCGATGGTCTGTCCCTGCTCCACCCGGTCCGCATGGCTGACCTTGGGAAGAAAGATCCCGGATTCCGATGCGTTGATGAAGCCCACATGCCCATCCGTGCTGACAATGGGAGGCTGGACAGGGATGGCTGGCTCGTCCAGCATGCCCAGCTCATTCATCACGGAAAAAATGCCATAGATGAGCTGGTTTCCATACCGTTCCGTGATGCGCATGCCAACCCCCATCTCAACCACCAGGGTGGGGGTGCCTATATCATTCAGGCTATAGGCCAGGGTGCTTTCCAGAACAGTAGCGGCAGCATGCACCCAAACGAAATCCATGTTGAGAAGCTTTGCCAAGGGCAGGAGCTTGTCCACGCTCTTCTCGTTGATGCGAATCTGCGGAATCTCCCGCAAGAAGATATTGCTGGCATGGATGTCGATACATAGATCTGCTCCCGCAATATCCCGGACGATGCCGTCCGCGATGTACTCATTCATGGTTTCCGTACGGCTTCCCGGAAAAATGCGGTTCATGTCCAGATCAAATCCCGGCAGGCCGCGATAGATGGTGCTGATGCCCAGGGGATTCAGGGCAGGATAGATGTCCACCGTTCCATGCAGGATCTGCCGTTTTTGTTCCAGAAGACGAGCGAGCTTCCAGGCGACATATTGCCCCTCCAGCTCATCTCCATGAGTTCCCGTCACAACGGCAATCCGACGGGAATCAGGCTCTGCCCCCTCAATGCGGTTTTTCTGGATAGCCAGTTCCTCACCTACCGGCAACTGGGCAGAAACCACTGTTTGTATCATCGGATACCACCTTCCTTCATCATCCTTCCATTACCTGCATAAAGGACTGCTGCATCTGAAAGGCCTTCCCTTTGAAAACGCCCCGCTCGGTTGGGCAATCTCCATAATCCCGCCCAACAGCAAGGACGATATACCTCTCATCCGCGTGGCAGGCTCTTGTGGGGTCATAGCCGTACCAGATGCCGTCCTGCCACACCTCTGCCCAGGCATGGGTGGCTCCCTCTCCCTTGGGCAGGCCGCACACATAACGGGCAGGGATTCCTGCCATACGGGCAAGAGCGATAAACACATGGGCATAATCCTGGCAAACGCCGCTTTTCCTATGGAATGCCTCAGCAGCCGTCGTATTGACATCCGTTGTGCCGGGAGCATAGGAGAACCATGCATGAACCGCCTCGGCGATGCGCTCCGCATCCTCAAGAGGCTCGCCTGCCAGACCAAGCTGACAGGCAAATTCCTCCATTTCCGCGGAAGGTTTTGTCATCGAGGAATCATAACAGTAACAGGGGGAACATTCCTCCCTTTCCTTCTTTTGATCATCCCGCAGCACCACACCGGTTGCTGCATAGGAAAGACTGTCATGCTCCTCTGCCATCCATCCGGCAATGGTAGTGTTTCCAAAGGAATCCCTGCCCTCTGCCAGGGATTCCATCGGAAGCTTCCCAAAGGATATGCGGACGGTATGGGAAACCAGCTCCTGCCCCTTCGCAGGGCGCGGCAGGCAGCGGAGCAGGAATGCATGGTCGGTCACAGAAGCGGAGAACGTCAGACAACTGGAAAACTCAAACTCCAACTTTTTCATGGAATCCTTCCCCTCCCCAAGTTACAAATGAAACAATGATTCGTCTGCATGCTTCATGTCATATCTGGAAATCGTAATCCCGCACCCCTGATCCAGGATGCGTCTCTGTATCTGCAGAATGGACAGGGCATTCAAGTCCATGGACACCAGCAGTGAAAGACGATCCGTGTACGTCATGAGTTCATCAACAGCCTTTCGCAGCTGCTCATCAGGATATCCAAAGCTCAAATACAAGCTGATGCGTTCCACGATGGAGCCGCATTTGATCATATTGCGAATGCCGAGATGATCGATATAGACATCGCAGCTTCCCGCAAAGGCCATCATAAGGTCACAGACCTTCTGGAATCCCAGCCCGGGGTTTACGCTGACAGAAGCATTGTCCATGGCATAAACCGCCATTTGCAGGTAGGAAAGAGTATTGCTGCCGATGTTTTCCCGGAGTACCATGCCATTTCCCAGCATGAACTCGGCTGCCGAGCGTATGGAGTCCGGATTTTTCTTGTCAAAGATATAGCTGCGCATAAAATTATGCGGGTTGGTATATGGACAGGGAATATCCAAACTCTGGCAAAAACCTCGATAGTCAATGGGCTTGCCATCCAGCATCGTATCATACCATCCTGTCAGGTAGCGAAGGGTAGCATCGACGCGGGCAGCGTACCGCCCAAGCCAAAACAAGTGGCTGATTTTTGTTATTGAGAGACCGTAATCCATGTGTCCTTGAAACCTCCTCCTTGAGATGAGTTCACGACAAAGCTGTCCGGATTCCTGGAAAACCTCGTAAGCCCGCTGGGCCACACGACGGTGTCCTTCCCCGACAGGACGAAGGCACGCAAGTCCGCCTTGCGCATGACCTGCTGCCCGTCGTCCTCCAGAATCGGAAGCTCCTGAAAATCAATGACGGATTGGGATATGAAACGACGGGGCTCTTTCTGTATCGTTTCCTTGAGATTCCCCAGTTCCTCTTCCGACAGGTCACAGCCAAATACGACGCCATAACCTCCCGCCTCTGCCACATCCTTGATGACAAGCTCACGCAGGTGCGACAATGTGTACTCCATGTCCTCCTGAAAATAGGGAAGATAGGTTGGAGCATTGTGGAGAATGGGTTTTTCTCCCAAATAATAGGAAATCATCTTGGGAACAAAATAGTAGATGCCCTTGTCGTCTGCCACTCCATTGCCCGGAGCGTTCAAGATGGCAATATTGCCTGCACGATAAGCATCCATGAGATTCGGGATGCCGATGAGAGAGGATGGCTCGAAGCAGAGCGGATCGAGATACTCATCGCTCACGCGGCGATAAATTGCGCCAATGCGCACAGGATCCTGGCTCGTCCGATAGTAAAGCACCTGCTGGTCTACGAACAAGTCCGCGCTCTCCGCAAGGATTGCCCCCGACTGTTCCGCCAGGTAGGAATGCTCAAAGTACGCCGCATTGTACCGCCCCGGCGTGAAGATGACGTTGATTCCTCCCCGATTCACATGATCCATGACTTCCTTGAGCATGGCACCATAATTACGGTTATCCTGCACAGAATTTCGTCGGAAGGTATTGGGACTGCAGTTTCGGCAAAGAGAACGGGCAATCAAGGGATAGGATGCGCCGGAAGGAATCCGCAGATTGTCCTCCAGAACATACCATACGCCGTCCTTCCCCAAAACGAGGTCGATGCCGGAAATATGGCTGTAAATGGATTCCGGTGGCTGGATGCCCTCGCATTCTGCCAGATATCCCGGAGAACGATAGACGAATTCATCCGGAACGATTCCATCGCGAAGGATCTCCTTCTTTCCGTAAATATCCGAAAGG
>JAFSWY010000172.1 GCA_017444295.1 Selenomonadaceae bacterium
ATGGTGCATCCCCATGTCCTGGAGATGAGCGGCTATGACCCGGCGAAGGTCAGCGGATTTGCCTTCGGTCTCGGCGTGGAGCGCATTGCCATGCTGTCCTATGGGGTGGACGATCTGCGTCTGTTCTACGACAATGATGTGCGGTTCTTGCGGCAGTTTTGATACTACTCTCCGTTAGAAATTTTATTTCTTACGGAGAGTGTATGAGACGTTCTCGGATGAAATCCTATCAAAGATTTAAAATTTTAATCCGAGATAAGTATTAAAGCGAAGAGGAAAAAAACAATGTCTACCATTCCGGAACACGCCAGGATACTCGTGGTCCGTCTCAGTGCCATCGGTGATGTGCTGCATGCCACCGATGTCGTACGCAATCTCAAGGCACACGTTCCTGACTGCCATGTTACATGGTTGGCAAGCCCCCCCGCCAGTGAATTGTTGAGCGGGAACAAGGACATCGATCGCCTGCTCGTCTGGGACCGGCGCCCCATGGACGAGGCATTTTTTCACAAAAATCTCCGCGACGCATGGCATTGCCTGATGGAAGCACGCACCCTGCTGAAGGCCTATGAATTCGATATCGCCCTGGATATCCAGGGACTTTTCCTCACAGGCCTCCTCACACGGTTCAGCGGTGCAAAGCGCCGCATCGGCATCCATGAGCGGCATGAGGGAAACAGCCTCTTCATGACAGAAGTTGCGCCGGATATCGGGAGCCGGCACAAAATCCATCGCTACCGGACAGCCCTGATGCCGCTTGGCATCAAGGAATTCAAGGCAGGGCTCTCCCTTTCCATCCCCCGGAAGATGAGAGATTTCGCCGGGATTTTCTGGAAAAAGCACGGCATCAATATATCATGTCCCATCCTGATGGTCAACACGCGTACCACCTGGCCGGACAAGAACTGGGAGCCTGATGCCTTCGGCATGGCCCTGAAAGGCCTCCCCTCCGATATCCAGATTGTCTTCTGTGGAGCCAGGCAGGACGTTCCCTACATAGAGAGAGCACAATCCCATGTGAGAAGCTCCATTTCCATCGCAGGAGAAACCAGCCTCATGGAACTGGCAGCCCTTTTCAGAAGCGCTTCCCTGCTGCTCACGGGCGACACGGGGCCGCTTTACATCGCAGAGGCCGTCGGGCTCCCCACCCTGAGCCTCTGGGGGCCTACCCATCCCAATATTTACGGTCCCTTGACGTCCGGGCATCACTTCATCCTGAGTCCCCATGACTGCACGAACTGCTGCAAAACAAAATGCAGGCATCAAACGAATGCCTGCATGAATGCCATCCGGCCCGAAACCGTGGCAAAAAAGCTCAAGGAACTCCTTTCCTGAATCTGCGGTTATGCTTGTTTGGCCGCCTGCAGCATGGCAAGGGCATTCTCTGATACGTTCTTTTCTCCATCGAATGCCTTGAGGGCCCTTTCCTGGGCTTCCGCGTTCTCGCAGAGTACCAGTTCCACCCGGTCCTCCAACATGTGCTTTGCCTGACGGAACACCATCCAGTAATCAGCGCTGGGGGCCACCAGCACGTAATGGGAGGCAAAATCGCTGTGCGCCGCCCCTACCAGCTCCGCCACAGACGGGCACCGGTCCCGGGTTCCCGTCACGATGACATGGGCGCCCGCCTCCTGCATCCTGCGGGCTTCTTCTTTTCCTTCTGCCACGGCCACTGCCGCCACCGGCATGATGGCATCGTGGATGCCGAGGGCATGGGGTTCGGACATGTTCGTGATGTGGATATCGCGAAGGGGGCCCACACCAATGGCCCATTCCATGAGCTTTCCCGGATGATCGGTATGGATGTGCACATAAATGCCGTTTTCCCGGCGCTCCACCAGGGCAAAAATCCCGAAATCCTTCAGCTGCCGTTCCATTTCCTGCACAGTGATCTTCTGGTTTTTCGCACGGAACCGCACACAATAGGGACGGACCAGATCCTCCCTGGGATCCGGCATGCCTCCCTTGGTTGCCGTTATCCCAAGGGAAAGGCTTACCGCCGGGGAAACGAAATTCCCGTCCAGCCCGTTCAGGCAGCCTTTGAGGAAGATGAACATGATTCCGGCACCGGCATCATGCCCCTCCAGTTTTTCCATGGCCAACGTGCCTGCTTCCATGGCTGCCGCAAGGATCTCCGTGATGGGAAGATTGGCGCGCACCGCATGGTAGGCCCCCTTCGCCACCGCTTTCGCAACCGTGATGAAGGGATGCTCGGCCCCTCCATGGATCACGCGCTCCGCATAGAGAATGCCGTACTGGAATGCCTTGCCGAATTCCGACGAGGTGGCCTCGTACTTTCCCGACAGCCCTTTGCTGATACCGCGAAGGAGCTGTGAGAGCACAACGCCGGCATTTCCCCGCGCCCCGAAGAGCGCAGCCGTGGATATGCGACGGGCCAGCCCGCCGATGCTGCTGTCCCTCACGTCCGCCAGGGGCATGATGGCAGCCCCCATGGTTCTCAGGATATGGGTCCCGGGGAAATGCCCGCCGCCCTGCATCCGGTTGATATTCTCATATTCCAGCAGCAATTCGCTGTAGGCTCCCGCTATCATGCGCTTGAAGTCGCTGCCCGTAATCACTTCTTTGTTTCCTGTCATACCATCACATCCAATCTTTTCTGCAGATATATCTTCCCACTGCAAATTTTTCATCAAAAACAGGATTCTATGTATATATTCGCGAAATAATAAGAATCACCTTTTTCTATGGAATTTTTACTATGAAATCAATTCGTAAGGAGTTTTTTCATGGCCAAGACAAAAAAAGCACCACTGCATCTGGATACATCACAGACAAGCCACAGAACCGGCAAACCCCGCAAGAGCGTCCCGGAAAGCAAGACGGCCTCGGCTGCGGAGAAGGATTCTGCGCCCAAGATCAAGAAAGAATCTTCGGAGCGCATTTTCTCGCTGGACATCGGCACCCGCAGCGTCATCGGCATCGTGGCAGAAACGAATGCCGACGGGCAGCTTGAAATCATTGCCACCACCCGCCAGGAACACAAGACACGTGCCATGCTGGACGGGCAGATCCACGATGTCCCCCAGGTGGCCGCCATCATCCGCGAGGTCAAGGAGGCCCTTGTAAAGGAGACCGGCCCCATCACCAGCGCAGCCGTCGCGGCTGCAGGACGCGCCCTCTACACCATGACTGCCGAGGCGGAAGTCGCCGTGAACGGCATCATCACCGCGGAGCAGGAGCGCAGCCTGGACTTCGCGGGAGTGCAGGCTGCACAGGCAAAGCTGGCATCCTCCCACACGGTGGAGGACCCCACGCGCTATTACTGCGTGGGCTACAGCACCATCAAGTACATCCTCGACGACATCCCCTTGAAATCCCTTGTGGGACAGCGGGGAAAAATCGCAAAGGCATCGGTCATCGCCACCTTCCTGCCCCGCCAGGTCATTGACTCCATGCAGTCGGCGCTTCATGCATCGGATCTCGACATGCGCGCCCTGACCCTGGAGCCCATCGCCGCCATCAACGTCCTGATTCCGCCCACCATGCGCCATCTGAATCTGGTGCTGGTGGACATCGGTGCGGGAACCTCCGACGTGGCCATCACGAAGAACGGCTCCGTCATCGCCTACGGCATGGTTCCCCTGGCCGGCGACGAGATCACGGAGGCCATTTCCCAGCGTTTCCTGCTGGACTTCAACGTGGCGGAAAGCATCAAGCGCAAGGCCGCCAACGGGGAAGGCGCCTCCTTCTCGGACATCCTTGGCGCAAGCTATGATCTCACCGCCGAGGAAATCATCCATCCCATCCTGCCCAACGTCCAGAATCTTGCCAATGCCATCTCCAAGCAAATCCTGGATCTCAACGGCGAGGCACCCCAGGCCGTCATGCTGGTGGGTGGCGGATCCCTGACCCCACAGCTCAGCACCTTTGTCGCGGAAGGGCTTTCCATGCCGGAGAACCGCGTGGCCGTGCGCCATCCCGACAAGGTGGACGGCATCGAGGAAATCCCCACGCCCCTGCAGTCGCCGGATGCGGTGACTCCGCTGGGCATCCTGAAGATTGCCTCCATCAACACCCTCCATTTCCTCTCCGTCTACGTCAACGACGAGGAATACAGCCTGTTCAATTTCCGCGAGCTCACGGTTTCCGATGCCCTGCTCAACGCCGGCATCCAGCTTCGGAAGTTCAATGGGCATCCGGGACTCGGCCTCATGGTCACGGTGAAGGGCGAGAAGAAATTCTTCCCCGGCACCATGGGAACCCTTGCCCAGATCACCATTGATGGAAAGGCCGCCAGCCTGGACACCCCTGTCCAGAACGACAGCCGCATCTCCATTGTCCCCGGCAAGAACGGCACCACCCCTGTGGTCCGGCTCAAGGATGTGGTGACGGGCGCCGATGCCTACAGCATCCACATCAACGGGGAGGAAAAGAGCATCCGGCAGCAGCTCTTCGTCAACGGGGCTCCCGCCCAGATGGACCAGGCCCTGGCCGACGGAGATATCGTGGAGAGCCGCGAGCCGAAGACATTGGGGGAGGTCCTGAAATCCGCAGGCTACTCTCCCGGGGGACGGCGCATCCGCTATACCCTCAACGGCAAGACGGCCCATTATGCCTGCAAGCCGGAAATCATGCTGAACGACGAGCCGGCCTCCATTTCCCAGACCATTGAGGAAGGTGACCGCATCGAGTTCATCGGCAACGACAACCCAAAGCTTGGCGACATCCTGGACATCAAGGAGAACGAGGCCAGCCTCACCATCTACTACAACAAGACGGAATGCCGCATCCCCTCCGCCAGCATCGAGCTCATCGTCAACGGACGGAATGCCAGTCCCGGCACCCTCATCGAGGATGGCTGCGATGTACGCTATGTGCGCTCGGAGCGCACCGCCACCACCGTCAGCGATGCACTGCTGGCCGTGAATTTCCAGCCCCCTGCCGCCACCAGCCGCATGAAGTTCACCCTGTTGGTGAACCAGCGGCCCGCAGAGTTCACCGACCCGGTGAAGAACGGCGATTCCCTCGATGTCATCCTCACCCCCATCGACGGATCCCCCGCCGCCCCGCCGCCAAATGAGGCACCTGCGGCGGAACGCACCAACACGGCGGGAGTTCAGACACTCTCCGCCATCAACCATGCGGCGAAACCAAGTTCCTCAAGTGCCGCCTCCATCCCGAATATTCCGGGACTCAGCGATGCCATAAAAGCCTCACGCACAGAGGAACCCTCCAATCCTGCGCCCAATGCAGCACCGGATGCCGCAACCCCGGCTCCCACGCCGCCCCCCATGCCTTCTTCCAAGCCCTCCCCTTTCAGCAACCTGATCCATAACAATTTCACTCCGGGAGGAACCCAGAAGGACAAGCCCCACAAACCCTCCATCGCCGATTTCATACGGCATGATTAGGACAATTGAAGGCAATAACAAATCGGTATCGCACGGCAGGCAATTGCCGGCGATACCGATTTTTCATTACCTATTACTGCAACAGGCTCAATACGCTGCTGCTGTTCTGGTTGGCCTGGGCCAGCATGGACTGAGCGGCCTGCAGGAGCACGTTGTTCTTCGTGTACTCCGTCATCTCCTTCGCCATGTCCGCATCCCGGATGGTGGACTCGGAGGCCATGGTGTTCTCGTGGTTCACCGTGATGTTCGCATCCGCAACCTGCATCCGCTGCATCTGCGCCCCGATGGATGTGCCCACCCCCAGGGCATATTTCAACGCCTGGTCGAGATCGTAGAGGAAATAGTTCGCTCCCTCCCGGGTTCTGAGGCATTCCCCCGTCTGATAGGCCCCCGCCCTCGGCAGCATCCACTCCGTGTCCCGCCAAAGCTGCTGCTGTTTTTCCAGCGGTGTGCCCACATAGCCCTCGTAAAGCTCCGGATATTCATCGGGATCCGGATACTCGCTGGTATCAAAAACCGTAGGGTATTCGTGAGGTTCCGGCTCCAGCTTGAAACTGGTATTCTCGGCAGGAAACAGGGCATCCACCGTGGTGTTCCAAAGCCGTATCTGGGTGTTCTGGGTTGCCTTGGTGTCCGACTGGATGTACATATCCTCCCAAGGGTTCCTGTCATCCAGGACGGAAACCTCCTCCTCCTCACTGGTGCTCACTCCCTTAGTGCCTTCAAAAATAATTGCCTTATTAGTGGCATTTTGCCGCAACGTAACCACACCGTTCGTCCTTGTAACATAGGTATCATGTGAACTCATAAGCATCTCATCTACGGTATGGTCTGCAGTGGCATAGCGATTTTTCGCATTGCTGGCAAGCCTTTGCTTTTGGTTTGCAGTGACAATGCCATCATAAACTGCATTTTCGATATCCGTCACATTTCGGCAGTTCTTGATTCCTATCACGTACTGGCAACTGTTTGGATAGTTATTGTCAGACGAATCCTGCCGTTCACTCTCATTGACAGCCTTTTCTGCTGTAAATACAATGCTGATAAACTGATAACAGCCATCACACATAACAGAAAAGCCCTGCAAATCAAAATCATCAGGATATATTGTTGCAGACGAAACCGCACTGGCAAAATTCAAGTCTATCGAGCTATCTTTTCCCGTCGTAGGCGATTGCTGACTGGCATCCAAATAATAACATCCTGTCCCCGTTTCACTGGCCCATCGATTTCTTCTGTTATTCTGTCCAGTGAATGGATTATTGGTCGGGAAGAGATTCCCCAGTTTGCTCGTATCGTTATGTGTCGCAGGTGTCGTCGGATTAAAGGGCGCAAGCTTCGTCACCATCCTGGAACTCACCGTGGTATGGGGCGTTGCCCTGTCCAACAAACGGATGCCGTTGTAGTGGGTCTCCCGCCCGATCATTTCCAACTGGTCAAAGAGCTGGTCGGCCTCCCCGGAGAGGATGTCCCGGTCCTCCTGGGAATAGGTGTCATCGGAGGCCTTCAGGGCAATCTCCCGCATCTTCCCCATGATGTTGACCTGTTCCTCCACGGCCTTTCCCGCGATGTTCAACATGTCATAGCCGTTGTTGACGTTGCGGGAACACTGCTCCAGCCCGCGAATCCTGACCCGCATGCGCTCGGAAATGCTGTAGCCGGAGCCGTCATCCCCCGCATCGGTGATCCTCGTTCCCGTGGACACCTTCTTCAGGGACTTTGCCAGCTTGCCGTTGTTCTGGTTCAAACGATTCAATGTGCTGTTGGCGCCGAGGTTGTTCTTCACCACCATGGCCATATCCATCTACCACCTTGTCATTGCAGCAATCCCAATGCGTCCCTGCTGTTCTGGTTGGCCTGTGCCAGCATGGATTGGGAGGACTGCAAGAGTACATTGTTCTTCGTGTACTCCGTCATGGCTTTCGCCATGTCCGCATCCCTCAGAACAGACTCCGCCCCTTGGGTGTTCTCGCTCCCCGTCACAAGATTCGCCTCCGACATCTCAAGGCGGCTGCGGTACGCCCCCATGCGGGTCGCCTCGTTCAGCGCGTAATTGATGGCATGATCCACATAGCCGAGGGAGAGCGCCGCATACTCCTGCGTCTTCGTCCCCGTGCCCGTCAGCTTCATGGCATCCAACCGCATATCGTTCATGTAGAGCTTCATATGCTGGCCCGCCTTGGGGCAATCATGGATGATAAGGCCCTCCTTCTTGTAAGGCTCGGAAGGGGGGGCGGGTGGTGTGGGCGTAGGCGTATTTGTTGGGTCATTGCTGGCATCGTAGATGCCAAGCGCAGGAGAACTATCCTTGGTGAAATAATAGGTTCCGTTGCCATCTGTGTCAATGCCCACATTATGGGAAGTATCCACGGAAACAAGTGTCCCGCTGGTGTATGTATAGTAATGGCTTCCGCCGGTATTGTTTGCCTGAGCGCTCTTGATTCCGTCGTACAATGCCTTCGCCAAATCGGATACATTGGCAACATCAGCTATGCCGATGGTATATGCCTTTGCCTGGGGATTCGTTGTTGATGGATTGTTGTCATAAGTGGAAGCAGAGTTAGCTAGGCTGGCATCAAAGCGGAAATTCAGGAACTGATAACATGCACCGCAGAGAATAGAGAATCCCTGTTGGTTGAAATCCCCTACGGTGGGTGTGGAGCCATCTGTGGTACGCACTGCACCAGAAAAGTCAATCTTGACCTTCGTGCCGCCAGAGTAGGATTGCTGGGCAGTAGCATTGATAGGGCCGCCCCTGAACATCTGCCCCCCGGAACTTGTGCCTGTCATGGCAGAGAAGTTGGAGGCCAAATTTCTCACCGAAGTATTTTGCACCAAGCCGCTGGCGGTAGTGGCCGGTCCCGAGGCAGCCGTGCTTGCCGCACTTGCAGCCGCCCAGTTCGCCCGATTGCTGGGCCGATAAACCCACACATCCTCAATGGGCAATTGGGTGGTGGTCATGCCATTGTAGAGTGGCACAGTAAGCGACCCGTTGCTGTCCTTGTCCATGGGAAGCTGCACCGGGTCGGTGTACTTCATGGCATCCGGGGACTCATAGCGGCCGTCCAGAAGAATCTTCCCGTTGTAGCTGGTCTCCGAGGCGATGTCCTGGATGAGATCCATCCGCTTGTCGTATTCCTTTTGAAGGGTTGCCCGATCCGAGTCCGTGTTGTGGTCGTTCATGGCATTCAGGCACATTTCCTTCATGGAGCGAAGGTTGTTGATGATGGACTGGATGCCTCCCTCCGCCACGGCCACAAGGCTGTTCCCCGTCTGGACGTTTCGGATGTTCTGGTTCAGGGAACGAATCTGCACCCGCATCTTCTCGGAGATGGAGTACCCGCTGGCATTGTCCCCGGAGCTGTTGAAGTCCATCCCCGTGGACACCTTTTTCAGCGACTTGGATAGGTTGCTGTTGTTCTGGTTCAAGGTGTTCAGGGCACTGTTCGCCGCAAGGTTGTTCCTCACCTTCATTGACATGACCCGTCACCTTCTTTCGCAAAAAGCGCGGAACCGCAAACCCGGGACGGCCATGCCCTCCCCCAACGAAAACATGACTGTACGCTTCCCCGCACAGTCTCCCCCGATACTTTTGTCCTCATGATGTCCACTCCCTTGGTGTTCTACCCTTCCTGTTTGGGCAATATTCTCCTTTTGGGTATATATATCGCTAATCATATATCGTCATTTTTCAGAAAAAATTAAGCGATTTTTACTGTATACTTTGCAATCCCTCGCAGAGGAACAGGAAACCGCAGGAGCGCAAAAAAACCTCCCCGCAGAGGGGAGGCATTGCGCCCGGGAAATTCCTATTGCAACAAGTCCAGCACGCCGCCCACGTTCTGGTTGGCCTGGGACAGCATGGACTGTGCCGTCTGGGAAAGGACGTTGTTCTTCGTATAGGTCATCATTTCCTTTGCCATGTCCGCATCCTGCATGGTGGACTCCGCGCTCTGGGTGTTCTCCTGGTCTATCACCAGATTGTCCTCGGTGAAGCCGAGGCGGGAACGGTAGGCTCCCATGCGGGTGGCCTCGTTCAGGCTGTACTCAATGGCAAAATTCACATAACCGAGGGAAAGCGCCGCCAACTCCCTCGGGGTTGTGGCCGTCCCCTCGATTTTCAGTGCCCGTGGGTGCATGCTGTTGATGTAGACAGGGAGGTACTGGTTCTGCTTGGGGCCGTGATGGATGATGAGGGGATTGCCCGGCTCGTCTTCCTCATCAGATGCCGCCTCCGGCTCCGGATCCGGTGGCAGAGCCCAAGGGGGCGTATTCTTGTCATAAGTGCCATCATCATTGATACCAAGAATAGGCGACGAATCTTTTGAAATATAGTACTTCCCCGTGGGGTTGCCCTGAGAATCTGTTTCTTTTACAAGATTCACATTGTGTCGTTCATCGATGGATACCACTGTTGCCGAATCGGAACGCAATGTGTTTGGTCTGGAACCATTGGCTGTGGCATAATTCGTATGGCTTGCAGCAATTCCGTCAAAAAGCGCAGCTTCCAAGTCCGATTCGTTTGTAACACCTTGTATCCCGATGGTGTATTCCCTTGCCTGTGAGTTCTTAGTGGAATATGCGGGGTTGTATGTGGATGCAGAAGTTGCCAAATTGGCATCAAAACGAATATTGATGAATTGATAGCATGCACCGCAAAGAATGGAAAATCCCTGCTGGTCAAAGTCCGAAGGATAACTGGCTGCCGTACCGTTCACGTTAGCGGCAGAAAAATCCACATATACTCCGATGCCCCCGGAATAGGACGTTTTCGCCTCGATTCCCACCGCAGTATGGGCAAACCCGGGACCGGCGGTTGTGTAGTTCCTCCCCGAAAAATTTGTTGCCAAATCCGATATGGTGTTCTGTATTATGGATCCACTCGTACCGGATGTACCAGCAGTACTGGATGCACTTGAGGTAGATGTGGTATATACACTTCCCGCAGGATTCGCTGTCTTGTATTTCCACACCGATGTCACCGGGTCATTGGTGTATTCCACATTGTACACCGGCAACAGGTTCCCGTACTTGTCCTCTTCCAAGGGCAGTTCCACCGGGGCCTCGTAGCGCATGGACTTGGGAGAATAATACTGGCCGTTCAGCAGCCTTCGCCCGTTGTAGTCCGTTTCCGCCGCAATGTCCGTGATGGTTTCCATGCGCTTGGAATATTCCTTGTTCAAGGTGTCCCTGTCCTGATCCGAGTTATGATCGTTCATGGAGTTCAGGAGCATTTCCTTCATGGTGCGGAGATTGTCCAGCACCGACTGGATGCCGCCCTCCGCCACGGCAATGAGGTTGTTCCCCGTCTTGACGTTCTGCACGTCCTGCCCCAGGGCGCGAACCATGACCTCCATTTTCTTCCCGATGGCATAGCCCGAAGAATCATCTCCCGCCCCGGTAATCCTCATGCCGGAGGACACCTTCTTGAGGGATTTCGCCAGCGCGCTGTTGTTCGCGTTCAACGTGTTCAGTGTATTATTCGCCGAAAGATTGTTCTTTACCACCATGGGCATCATCCATCAACTCCTTGTTGCAAAAATCTTTCTTTCCTGAAAAAATAGCATATCCTTTGCAATCCAACAGATATATCGTCATTTTCATAAAAAACCTTAAGGCAAAATATCTTTATTATATTCTTTCCTGAAATTTCCTTAATCCATCCTCAAATGCAAAAAGGCTCCCATCTCCGATATTGCATAAAAAAACGGCAATAAAAATAATTTATCAGAATCTTGCCAAGGGTCAGAATCCATGATATAATACAAGCAAATAGAGGGAAACGACCAGCGAGCCGCCCGCAGGGCCTTGGAGGGCAGGCGGCAGCGGTAGCCGAAACAGGCTTCCCTCTGGTGTAGGCGAAAGGGCGGATGTCTATTGATGCTTGACGGACAGGGAACCCCTTCGGACTGACTGATGAGTGCCACCTGTGAAGCGAGAGGATGTCCATCGAGGCAGGGGCGCGGAAACGTGCCTGAGGCTATATGGAATCGTCATTTGCACCGTCATCAGGAGGAAAGAACAGAGACACGAGGTTTTCACGAATGCCAATCTACGGGTAGACCGGCTTGCAGCGGTGTTGCAAGCCGGTTTTATTTTGCCCCGTTATTCCCCGGCATCCCTCCGCACCCTTGGCTCCTTCCGCATCAGCTCGTCGATGGCCGCGATGACCTGCCGGGGGGAGATGCGCTTGGAGCATTCCAGCTCCCGTTCCGTCCCGTTGTGGTAGGGGCAGATTTTCGACTGGAAGCGGGTCCGTATGTCATTGAAGCATCCATGGCACACATGGCGGTTGAGAATCCGGTAAGGCGTGTAGAACTCGCACCATGGCTGCGACATGCCGCTGATGAGGATCACCGGGCACCCCACGGCATGGGCCAGCCAGGAAAGGCCACTGCCAAGGCCGATGAAGAAATCCGCATAGTAGAGCATGTTTGCCCTGTCCATGATGCTGCGGTCCCCCGTCATGTCCTCCGCGCTGTCCGGCATCAGTGTCTCATAGTTCAGCTCCCGCTGGTAGGCGTGGCGGTCAATGCAGATGACCCGGTACCCCAGAGCGTTCAAATAGTCGGAAACGATATCCCATCCACGGGGATAATGCCATCCCTTCGACAAGGTGGAGGCCTGCACGGCAATGCAGACATATTTCCCCTTCACGACACGGGGCCGCGTGGGATGGAACGGGGGCAGGGGCGCAGGCCCGTGAACCCCCACGATTTCCCCTGCCATCTCATCCATGGGAAATGTCCGGGTATCGATGGGCGCTCCCATCTTGGTGTCAAACCATGCCGCCAGATAAAAAATGGCATAGGTATCCTCGGGCGCCTTCTCCCCCAATTGCGGAATCCCCGGATACAAATGCTCCGCAAGCTCCCTCAGATACTCCCCCTCCAGCTTATAATAAACCTCGCAGTGATACTTTTCCTTGAAGGCCTGGGCATAGGGAAGGGCAGCCAACGTGTCCCCCATGGCTCCCCAGACACTGTAGAACACCACCGTCTGCCCTTCGGGATCGAAGACATGGGAAAACACCGGCTCGCCATCCTTTTTCACATCGACGGCCCACCGGACAAAATACTTTTCCATGGAAATGAGCAGAATGTCCGACACATCCTCATCCAGGAACATGTCCTCCGTATCATGGTCATATATCGATACATGCCAGTTCCCTTCCGGAACCTGCAAGCGAAGCCCTTGCCGAAAATCCAGCCTCAGGCCCGGAATCCCCGTCTCGCCCTGTACCGGCCCGGCAAATGGTTCCCATTCCTTGAACAGGCTCATTTGTGACAGCCAACGCTTATCCATAGGCATGTCCTCCGGGTTCCTGCAAGTGAAGTAGCGAATCTCTCCCACGAAACCTCCCCCTCTTCCCACGCCGGTTCAGGAATCCTCGTATTCCCTGACCCGGAGCGTGAGATTCCTCTCCTCGCAAATCTTTCGGCAACGGGCGATTTCCTCGGCATCCTCCACCCTGTCCACAACGGTCAGAACCACATGCGGCACATATTTCTTGCAGTGCTCCGCAAAGGTGAGCATTCCCTCGTAGGATGCAATGCCGTGCTTCGCCCGTGTGAGTTCCAGGTAGCGCTCCGCGTTAGAGGCGTTGAGGCTGATGGAGACGGTGTCCAGCACGCCCTCGTAGTCCGCGGCGATTTCCCGCCCGTATTCCAGCTCGCCGAGTCCGTTGGTGTTGAGCCGTGTCGCCATGCCCGGATGCCGTTCCTTCACATAGTGCAGAAGAGCTGCCAGAACATCCTGCCGCTGGGTTGGCTCGCCGAAGCCGCAGAACACGACCTCCTTGATGTATTCCCAGGGCACGCTGTCCAGCTCTCTTTCGATTTCCTCAAGGGACGGCTCCTTTTTCAGCCAGAGGGAGGATTCCTCCGCCATCTTCTTCATGTTGCGCAGGCAGAACACACAGGAACAGTTGCAGCGGTTCGTGATGTTGACGTAGAGGTTCCGCTTGCCCTCCGGCTGAATCTTGAGGCTTTCCTCCAAGGGCAGGTACTTTCCTCCCTTGTGTGTCGCATATACAATCATTGGGACATCTCCTTTTCCATGGCTTCCACGGCCATCCCGTACTGCTGCCAGAGTTCCGGGGAAACCTCATCCCTCATCGGCGCAAACGCCTGCCGAAGCCCGCAGAAATTGCGGCAGGCGCGCAGGCGCTTTTCTGCGGGCAGTTCCCGCCCGTACTAATTCAGCAGGGCAAACCATTCCATCTGGTGCCAGAGGAGGTCGTTTGCCGCAAGAGGTGCGCCCGTTCGTTCGCAAAGCGGTTCCCCGATGATCCCCACAGCCCCGTCCCCGGCCCGGGCGAGCTGCTGCAAAAGATGCGCCCACATCACATAGGGCAGGGGCTTCCCGTCGAGGAAACAGGGCCGCAGCCACCGGCATTCCTCCATCAGGGAACGGCACACCAATGCTCCGTTCATGCTTCCGGAAGGATATTTCCCCCTGCAAAGGAGTTCCTGCCAAAGGGATTCCGGGGAAACCATCCCGAAGACGGGATCCACCCGGACATCCGTGTACGGATCTGTCGGGGCAAATTCCCTCCTGCCGTCCGCAAACAGTATCCCAAAGGAGAAATCCTGGGATTCCGTGCAGGCGACCATTTTCATAAGCTTGTCCTCCTGCATGGAATATCCTGGCAGCAGCCACTGCACATATTCCCCCGTTGCCTCCCGGGAAAGCTGCCGGAAAACATCCTCTCCGGACATATCGTCCAGGAAGCGGATGCCCTCCCGCAAACCTTCCGGCAGCTGCGCCTGTTCCGTCGATGCCCCAATACCACAGACAAAAATCTCCTTGAAGGGATATGTCTGGGTCATGGCAAGACCCAAATTCCTGCATAACTCCTCATCGTCACCCAAATAAGGGATGGCAACCGTGACCCGCTTCCCCTGCCGCAAGACCTTTTCCTCAAGGTATGCCTCCGCAATGAGCACGCTTGCCCCCATGAGATTGCGCAGGACATCGGGCCGCACGTCCCCGCTGTAGCGCAGGGGGATTTCCTCGCAATAGGGCTTGAGGTCGAAGTCCATCGGCTCCTCGATGGCAGAGCCGGGCGAAACGGTCTCCCCCTTGCCCAGCTTCTCGTAGCAGGTCTTGAGATAGGAGGCCGTCGGCGTGTAAACGGAATACTTCGCCACGTTGTTGATCCAGCTCGTCGCCACCTTTGCGGCATACTGCTCATCGCTGCGCCAATGGTAATGGGCCAGGTGCAGATCCGGCACAACGGTCCAGGGAACCTTCTCTCCCGTGGCCTCCCAGCAGGCATAATGGCAACCCTGCATGAGACGGAAGCCCGGTCGAAGCGCAATCTCCCCTCCCACAGCCAGCTTCTGCCCGGGGGCGAAGTCCCTGCTGCGCCTGCAGGGACGGGAGAGCAGGAACCTTCCTTCCTCCTCGTGCTGGCGAAGGGGCTCGTAGAGCCGCCATTCCAGCTTGTGCAATTCCTCCGGGGAAAGTCCCTCCAATACCTCCCTGCAGGATTTTTCGCTGTCGGTATTGACCAGAAACTCGTCTGCGTCCAGGGGCAGGACGAGGTCGGCATGATGCTCCCTCACGGCCTCCCGCAAAAGCTCGTTCATAACCTCTGCATGGGCAAGCTCCACAGGCCGGAGCATCCGAACGAAAACAGGCAGTCCCTCTGCCTGAAGATTTTCGAGAATCTCTCCCGTCTTGTCCGCGCTGCTGTGGTTGGCAATGATGATCTCGTCGGCAAAGGCCAGGCTATGGCGGACAAAGCTCTCGATGATGTCTGCCTCATTCTTCACCATGGAGACAACGACAATTTTCCGCCCGTTTTTTTCTCTTTCCTGCAAACAAACCGCTTCCCTTCCATCAAGAATGGCACGGATTCCATCCATGCACTGCGCATAGGCGTCCCATGCGCCGCACTCCAGAAATTCCGGCATTCGGTACGGTTTCACCCGATCATACTCATCCCGCAAAAGGGCCAGAAGATGCGCATAGTCCTCCCGGGTTTCCAGGAACACGCGCCTCCTGTAATACTCCGTGCCCAGTCGGAACCATTCCATCCTGCTTTGCAGGATCACGTCCTTCTGCTGCCCTTCCTGCTCCCCATGGCGGCGGTAGTAGCTCAAGGAATCGCGGAAAACCGCGCATTTCCCCTTTTCCAGCAGTTCCAGCCACATGGCAACATCCGAGATCGTCCTGTAGCCTTTCGCCTCCGCACGCCAGTAATGATGTTGCAGGTCCCGCCTGCGAAAGAGCACTGCAGAAGGCTCGCCGATGTAGTTCCGCATGTCCCGCAGCATGCGCCGCCCAAGTTCTGCACCGTCGAACACCTGGCAGGTCTCTCCGTTTTCCAGCCCCAGAAAGGAAAGCTTCCCGACCTTGCTTCCCTCCCCGTCCATCACACCCCGCTGTGAGGTCACAAGCGTTATCCCCGGGTCCCGCTCAAAACATTCCACCATGAGCCGGAGCTTTTCCGGTTCCAGCACATCGTCATCCATGAGCCATTGCAGATACTCGCCATGGGCCAAATCCTCAAAAGGCATGAAATTTTCTTCCTTGGTCATTGCCCTTCGGTTTCTCACGTACCGCACACGGGAATCCCCGGCATATCCCTGCATCAGCTGCGCGGTCGCCTCGTCGCGGCTGTTGTCGCAGACGATGATCTCGACTTTGGGATAGGTCTGGGCCAGGGCGCTCCGCAAAGTCTTCTCAAACAACTTCGGGCGCTCATAGGTCGGTATCATAATGCTGACAAGCCCTTGTACGGTCTCCGCTGTAGACATGTTTTCCCCGCTTTCTCCGAAATCATGCCAGTGATTTGATTTCTCATTTCAGCTGCGTAAGGTACTCCTCAAAAGGCAGGCCATAATTCCAGGGCAAGTCCAGCTTCACCGCATGGCGGAGAACCTTGCTGATGAAGATTGCCGCCTTCTGGACGGCCTGGCTCAAGGTCTCCCCGTTCACAAGGCTGGCGGCAACGATGGCGGCAAAGGCATCCCCCGAGCCGGAACGGTCGTCGCCCACCCGCTTCACCCGCAGAACCTCAGTGCCACGGTCACGTTCATAGATGAAATTCTCTACGAAGTCCTCCTCATGCAGCCCCGTGATGACCACCTGGCGCGGGCCGCGATTGGAAAGTTCCTCCGCCATCCGCCGAAGTTCCCCGTCATCCACGATGCCCCCTTCGGGGTAAGGGATATCGAGAAGCCAACAAGCCTCCGTCAGGTTCGGCGTCACGAGATCCGCATGAACGAGAAGTTTCCGCATCTCCGCGCACATCTCCGGCGTATAGGAAGAATAGAGCCTGCCATAGTCCCCCATGACAGGGTCCACCATGACTTTCGTGTTCTCCTTCTTGAAATGGGCGATGAAATCCTCCACGATCCCGATCTGCTCCACGGAGCCGAGAAATCCCGTGCAGATGCCGTCGAACTCCAGCCCGTTCTCCTTCCAGTTCTCCATGTAGGGGCGCATGCGCTCCGTATAGTCGTCGATATAATGGGATTCAAACCCCGTATGCACCGACAGGATTGCTGTCGGGAAAGGACATGCCTGTATCTTCATTGCCGAAATAAGAGGCAGCTCCACGGTCATGGAGCAACGCCCAAAGCCCGTAATGTCATTGATGAGCGCGATGCGCTTTTGTCGTTTCACTTTCGGATCCCACCTAAACATCAAGATTTTCTCTATGTATCATTATACCACAAATCAAGAGATTCCATAAGCAAAAGCCTTCCCATCCAAGGAAGGCTTTTGCTTCGTTATCGATTATCCACTTTGTCCATTCCCGCCATGTCATGGCCCGCAAAGCGCTCCCAGGCAAGCTTTTCATATTTCGTGCCGGGCCTGCCGTAGTTGGCATAGGGGTCAATGGAAATGCCTCCGCGGGGAAGGAATTTCCCCCAGACCTCAATGTAACGAGGCTCCATGAGCCTGATGAGATCCTTCATGATGATGTTCACCACATCCTCGTGGAAATCGCCATGGTTCCGGAAACTCACAAGATAGAGCTTCAGTGACTTGCTCTCCACCATTTTCCTGTCCGGCACATAGGAAATATAGATGGTTGCAAAATCCGGCTGCCCTGTGATGGGGCAGAGGGTCGTGAATTCCGGGCAGTTGAATTTCACCCAGTAATCATTGTCCGGATGCTTGTTCTCAAAGGTTTCCAGCAGTTCCGGCGAATAATCATAGCCATAGGCAACATTCTTCTGCCCCAGCAGGGTAATGTTCTCCCTGTCCCTTTCCCGTGCCATGGCTCACTCCCCTGCCTTCCCGTCGAGGAACTTCTCCTCAAAGTTCTCGACGGATTCCGGGCGCCCGAACAGGTAGCCCTGAATGGTGTCCGCATTGCATTCCTGCCGCAGGAGCTTGTACACCTCTTCTTCCTCCACGCCTTCGATGCAGGTGCGGATCCCGATGCTGTGGCAGAGCTCCACCGTATATTTTACCAGGCGGCGGTCAAAATCATTCTCCAGGATATTCTTCACAAATTCCCTGTCAATCTTCACAATATCACAGGAAAGGTTCTTGAGTGTCGCCAGAGAGGAATATCCCGTGCCGAAATCATCCATGGCAATAGAAATGCCCTTCTTGCGGAAGTGGTCGAACTCGCGGTTGACGAAATTCCAGTCCGCGATGATCTTGCTTTCCGTAAGCTCCAGCACCAATGCCTCCGGCGGCACATCGTAGCGGTCAATGCACTCGTTCACGAAATCCTTGAAGCTTGCATCCTTGACCTGCTCATAGCTCAAATTCACACTGACCCTGAAATTCGGCACGATTCTTCGCCATTTCTTGCATACGCGCAGGGCTTCCTCCACAATCCAGCGTCCCACGGGAATGATGAGCCTCGTCTCCTCCAGGATTGGGATGAATTCCATGGGCGCAACCATGCGCCCCTTGGGGCTCTTCCAGCGAAGCAGCGCTTCCGCCCCGATGAGGCACTGGTCCTCCGCCGACACCTGGGGCTGAAAGAAAAGGCTGAATCCCGTGCATCCATTCTCCACGCTTTCCCTGAGATTGTCCCGCATGGAAATCGATCGTACCCAGCGGTTATACTCTTCCTTGCTGAAAATGCAGTTGCGGTTCTTTCCGTCCCGCTTCGCGATATCCATTGCCGCCTCAGCATATTTATGGAGAACCAGATAATCCTTTCCGTTGGCCGGATAAAAGACGGTCCCGCCTGAAACCGTGCAGAAATAGGTATGCCCATCCAGGATCTGGGGCTGTGCCAGGCTGCGCTGGATCCCTGTAAAAATATCCTGCACATCCCCCTCACCGGCTCCCGGATAAATAATGGCAAACACATCTCCGTCCAGCTTGTAGAGGGTCAGCATGGGAGGCAGGATACTTTCAACCGTGCGGGCGACATGGCGGAGCACCTGGTCGCCCACCAGCCGGTTATAGGTTTCATTGACAATCTTGAAATTGTCCAGACCGAAAAGGATGACAGCACCGCCTTCCTCTGTGGCGCGGTAGCCTGCCAATGCCATCTTTACGCCATGCTCGAACTGGTACTTGTTGAGGAGCCCCGTGACCTCGTCTGCCTGGTTCCTCTGTGCCATGCGCGTCATCATGCCTGTGAACACGACAGGAACGCCTTCCTTGTCCAACCCGACACGGCCGCGGCAGCGTATCCAGACATACTCGCCCTTCCTGTTCTTTACACGATACTCCAGGAAATGCTCATATACATTCCGGCTTTTCATGATGGCCCGCATGGAAGCCATATATGGCCCCCGCTCCTCCGGATGAATCATCGGATCCCAATACTGGTCAAAATCATAGAGCACCTCCCCCGGCAGATTGAAATCCTGCACAAGGTTCGGCGATACCATGACCGTGTTTGTCTGCATATCTGCACAAAAGAGATATGCATCCGTCGTCCGCTTCATGAGATCAAAGAAAAACTTGTATCTCTTCAGCAGCGGGCTCAGGGAAGCCCGATTGTTCTTTTGCATCTTGCCACCACTGCTTTCCTACTACATACTCGCGAAGAACTCACGAGCATAAACTACTTCTTTACATCATATACGAAATAGGACGTTTTTTCAAGTCCTTGGGCATGTTGAAAAACGGAAACTGTGCACTACAGCGAGGCAGTTTTTCGTATGACAAGGAAGTGAACCCGCAGTCGTAGCAGAGCTACGTCAAGGGGACACTGACGCAGGCAGACGGAAAAATGGCCGCTGTAGTGCGCTGGTGGAGTTTTCCAACACGCCCTGGAAGAAAGAACTACAACAGCCGCCCATTTCCATGGGCGGCTGCGCAAATTTATCAATGTTTACTTGTTGAAGATATTCCTCAGAGCCTGCTTGTTGACATCGCGGTTAAGCTGTGCGAGGTAGGTCGTAAGCTTAATGCTCTTCGGGCAGACTTCCACGCAGTTCTGGCTGTTGCCGCAACTGGTGATGCCGCCCTTCCCCATGAGGGCTTCCAGGCGCTTCGGTGCATCGAACTTCCCGAGGGGATGCAGATTGAAGAGATATGCCTGCACTGTGGGAGCCGGACCGATGAAGTCGGACTGCGGGCCGACGTTCGGGCATGCCTCCAGGCAGCAGCCGCAGGTCATGCAGTGGGAAATCTCATAGGCCGTCTGTGCCGTGTAGGGATTCTGGATGGGTGCATCCTTGGACTCCCAGCTGCCGTCGATCTCCACCCAGCCCTGAATGCGCTTGAGGCTCTCAAACATCACGGAACGGTCGATGAGCAGGTCGCGGATGACCGGGAAGGTGCGCGCAGGAGCGAGATGGATCGGCTGCGCAAGCTCATCGATCAGCGCACAGCAAGCCTGGCGGCCCACACCGTTGATGACCATCATGCAGGCACCGCAAACCTTCTCCAGGCAGTTGCACTCCCAGGTAACAGGGGGAACGCGCTTGCCGTCAACCGTCACGGGATTCTTCTGGATCTCCATGAGAGCTGCCACGACGTTGAGGCCCGGACGGTAGTCCACATCGAACTCCTGGGTATAGGGCTTCTCATTCGGTCCGTCCTGGCGCTCGATTACAAATCTTACTTTCTTCTGTTCTGCCATTTCTATGTGTCCTCCCTCTTACTCTTTCTTGGCTACGGCGTAGTTCCTGAGGCGCGGCTTGATGAGGGAGTGCTCGAATTCGCGATAGTTGACGATCGGCTCCTCCGTCTTCTCGTCAAAAGTGACCACCGTCGTGCGCATGAACTTCTCGTCATCGCGGCCAAAGAACAGCAGGTCGTCATTGCCATCATCGGTCATGGCACGACCGGTTTGGGCATCGAAATGATACTTGCCGCTCTTCTCGTCAAAGGCCTGCTTCTTTGCTGCATCCCAGGAATCGTAGTCGGATTTCAGGACGATCTTGGCATGAGCGCCACGGCTTTCATCACGCTGCAAGGCAGACTTGGTGATAGCCATTGCATAGACGATCATGTTGCGGAGCTGGCGGACGAACATCGCCTCCTGGTTTGCCCAGCTGCCATGATCCGTAACACCGATGCTGTCCCAACGCTTCAAAAGGGCATGGAGCTCTTTCATGCACTGGCTGAGGCCGTTGTTGTCACGCTCCACGGAAACGTACTTGTACATAATGTCGCCGAGCTCATGATGGAGCTGGTGGGCATTTTCCGAACCGTTCATGTTGCGGATCTTGTCGAATTCCTCCACGCATTCCTTGCGGGCTGCTTCCATCTCTTCCTGGGTGAGCGCCACGCCATTCTCGCCTGCACGGGCATAGCGCAGGGCCTCCGGGCCGGAAATCGTGCCGGAATAAGCAGCGGAGAGCAGGGAGTTCGCGCCCAGACGGTTTGCGCCATGGTACTGGTAATCGCACTCGCCGGAAGCCATGAGGCCCGGAATGTTCGTGTGATGCGCGCGATCCACCCAGATGCCGCCCATGGAATAATGGATGGAGGGGAAGATCTCCATGGGAACCTCAGCGGGGCTCTTGCCCACGAAGTCCTCGTACATCTCCAGGATGCCGCCCAGTTTGCGCTCCAGGTAGTCCGCCGGGATATGGGAGAGATCGAGATAGACGCGGTTCGGGTTCTGCATGCCGAGGCCCATATGGACAACGACCTTGTAGATGGCACGGGAAGCAACGTCACGGGGAACGAGGTTGCCATAGGCAGGATACATATCCTCAAGGAAGTACCAGCGCTCCTTCTCGCCCGTCTGGGGATTGTTGCGCCATACCCAGACGCGCCCGCCCTCACCACGGCAAGCCTCGGACATCAGGCGGTTCTTGTCGGAACCCGGGATGGCCGTCGGATGGATCTGCAGGAACTCGGGGTTGCCGATCTCAGCGCCCTGCTGGTACACAGCGGAAACAGCGGAACCGTTGCAGATGGTGGAAGCCGTGCAACGACCGTAGACCTGGCCGGGGCCGCCCGTGGCAAGAATGACCACATCGGCAGGGAATGCCGTAATCTCATTGGAATTCATGTTCTGGGCAACAATGCCGCGGACAACGCCGTCCTTGTTCTTGATGGCCTTGATGAATTCCCAGAACTCGTACTTCTTGACCTTGCCCTTGACCTCCCAGCGACGGACCTGCTCGTCCAGCGCATAGAGGAGCTGCTGGCCCGTGGTGGAGCCTGCGAAGCAGGTGCGCTTGTTCTTCTGTCCGCCGAAGTTGCGGAGATCCAGAGTGCCTTCTGCCGTACGGGTAAAGGGAACACCCATGCGGTCAAACATCTTGATGAGTTTCGGCGCAGCCTCGACCATGCCCTTGACAGCCAGCTGGTCAGCGAGGAAGTCGCCGCCGTATACCGTGTCATCGAAATGCTCGTAGACGCTGTCATGCTCGCCCTTGGTGTCCATGCAGGCATTGATGCCGCCCTGGGCACAGAGGGAATGGGAACGCTTCACGGGGCAGTAAGAGAAGAGGTCTACCACACCGCCGTCCTCACAGATCTTCAACGTAGCCATGAGGCCCGAAAGGCCGCCGCCTACGACAATAATCCTTTTTTCTGCTTTAGCCATTTAAATTCTCCTTTTCTAGCAAAGTTCTGTCCGGCCTTCATCACATGACGAAATAGCTGCCCATGAATGCAAGCGTCACAAGGCAAAGAAGAGCGCAGAGCCCCATGCTCAAAGCACTTATGACGTTCTGGGAGCGCGGGCCCTTGGTGATGCCCCAGGTCATGCAGAACGTGGTGATACCATTGCAGAAATGGAAAATCGCAGCGAACATGCCGAGAACATAGAGAACCGCAACAATGGGATTGCTCGTGAAATAAGCCTGCAACAGTTCATAGGAGATCGGCGTTCCATTGATGCCCTTCGTGAAGATGCGAAGGTAGAAAATATGCCAGATAAGGAAAATCACGAGGAACCATGCCGTCCAGCGCTGAAGCGCAAAGAACCAGTTTCTCTGATAACCGAAGCGGCCTGGATTGTTGTTTGCCTGCAATGCGATGTAGACACCATAGATTGCATGGAAAAGCAACGGAACTGCAATGGCACCGATTTCAAGGCCCATGAAGATCGGTTTCGGAATAAGCTCCATCATGGCAAGAGAACTGTTCAGCGCTGCCGGGCCCCCCATAGCCATGGAGTTCGTGAAGATGTGCTCAAAGAGCACGGCGCCCAAGCATACAAGACCACAGAGCGAATGCAAGCGGCGCACATAAAAAGTTGTGTTATACATTCTGAACCTCCTAAAAATCCATTAATTTATCAATAGCCTTTCAGCGTACGATACTTCTCCTGGTTCGTCTCGTAAAGGCTGTTGCCTTCGCAGTCGATGACGACAATTGCCGGAAAGTCCTCCACCGTGAGACGGGCCACGGCCTCAGGGCCAAGCTCCGGATAGGCGAGCACCTCATACTTCTTGACGGACTTCGCGATCAGGGCAGCAGCGCCGCCAACCGCAGCAAAATAAGTCACGCCGTTCTTCTTCATGGAGTCAATGACTTCCTTGGAACGGGAGCCCTTTCCGATCATGCCCGTGATGCCCTGCTCCAGCATCGTCGGCGTGTAGGCATCCATGCGTCCCGAGGTCGTGGGACCGCAGGAGCCGATGGGATCGCCAGGCTTCGCCGGCGTCGGGCCGAGATAGTACACCACCTGGTTGTTCCAGTCCACAGGAAGCTTCTCGCCACGGGCAAGGGCCTCTGTCATGGCCTTGTGGGCGGCATCGCGGGCCGAGATGACCTCTCCCGTGATGAGCACGGCGTCGCCTGCACGGAGTTTCTTGGACATCTCCTTGGTAAAGGGAGTTTGAATACGAATCTGTTCAGCCATTATTGCATCCTCCTATCTCTCGTCTCACAGCTCACGGTGTGCATGGCGCATTGCATGGCAGCAAATCGTGACCGCCACGGGAAGGCCCGCAATATGCGTGGGACCCCACTCGATGTTGACGGCCAATGCCGAGGTCGTGCCGCCGAGCTGCGGGCCGATGCCCGTCTGGTTGATGAGTTCAAGGAGCTCCTCCTCCAACTTTGCGTACTCCGGCATGGGATTGCGCTGGTCAATGGAGCGGGTGAGTGCCTTCTTCGACATGAGAGCCGCCCGATCCATCGTTCCACCGATACCGATGCCGACCACCATGGGAGGGCAGGGATTCATGCTGGCATGGAGGATGATCTCCATGACGGCCTTCTTGACGCCTTCCACACCATCGGCAGGAACAAGCATCTTGATGCCGGACTTGTTCTCCGAACCAAACCCCTTCGGTGCAATCGTGATATCCAGTTTGTCCCCCGGCACGATTTCCGTGTAGATGACACCCGGCGTATTGTCCTGGGTGTTCTTGCGGTTGAAGAGCGGCTCAGCCACCACGGATTTCCGAAGGTAGCCCTCCGTATAGCCCTTGGCGATACCGGCATTCACTGCATCCTCCAGATTGCCACCCGTGATATGGAGATCCTGCCCTATCTTCAGGAACACGATGGTCATGCCCGTGTCCTGGCAATAGGGGCGGTCCTCCGCCCTGGCAATCTCCGCATTGCGGATGATCTGGTCAAGCACCACCTGGCCCACCGGGGACTTCTCCGTCTCACGGCCGCGCTTGAGGCCGTTGTAGACATCCTCCGGCAGATAGTAGGCCGCTTCCTTGCACATCTCGGCCACATTCTCCGTGATGGTCTTTACGTCGAGTTCTCGCAAAGTAATCCCTCCCTAAAATATAACAGCATAAATTCTGGCATACTCCATATCTTTTCTATTAGACATCGAAAAAGAAACTCCTGCTAAATTTCCAAAGAAATTTAGGAAATTTATTTCGACCATAAATATGAAGTCTGTCAGCCTTGCTCCCCCATACGGTAAACCTTGATTTCAGGCGGTTTTCCCGGCAGAAGCTCTGCCGTCATGAAGGACGGGCGCATCTCATCCCTGGGTCGGGATGCGCTGCCGGGATTCAAGACGCAGATCCTGCCCTTCTCGCAGTACACGCGATGCGTATGTCCGTAGACGGCAATGTCACATCCCGCCTCCTTGGCAGCCTCCAGCAAAATACCCGTTCCATGGTTCACATCATAGGTATGTCCATGGGCGAGAAAGATCTTGTGGCCTGCAGCCTCGACCACCGTCTCGTTGGGAACATCCGTCCTCGGCCAGTCCCCATTGCCCGCTACCTTCACCACGCCGGTATCCGACAGCTTCTCCAGATACCTTGCATCATCGACGAAATCCCCCGCATGAAGCCAGAGCTCCACTTCGGGTGCCACCTCCAGAACGGCCTCCACCGCCCCCATATTGCCATGGGTATCACTTACGATTCCTATTTTCATGTATTCACCTCCCCGATTTTGCTAACAATCGAACTTCCAATGCACAAAGCGGTTTTTTTGACAAAATCACATTCTCATTGTGCGACCAGGCACTCCAGTCGCTGCCAGCCCCACGCACACGGAACCGAAGCCAGTATTTCTCCCCTCCGCGATCATCCATCCGCATCCTGATCCCGAAAACAGGCTTCGCCTTTCCCTCGGAATCTATTGCCTCCGCAACCGATCCATTCGATGCTGCCCCTCCCCAACCACAGGCAGGAGAATATACCTCATAAAAAATAGAAAAAAACGAGGATGAAAAAAACAGCTTCAATGCCTCTATGGGAGCATCCCCTTCACCATTGCAAGAGATGCCCTCCATGACAGGCAATTCCCATGCGCCTTGCGATCTTATGCAATAAATCAAACACGGCCTTCCTAAGCGCTTCTCCGGAACACCGGAAGAAAATTCATTCTGGCAAAGCAACTGGTGCATTTTCTGGCAAACTTTATAAAAATCAAATTTTTTGATAAACTGCACATCCCTGCCCAAATAGAAGTCACACCATTGGAGAAGGTATTCATGATATGCATATTTCCAGCTGTCATCGTCATCGAATGCACCATATGTCTCCAAAACAAATCTTTTCCAATAAAACGTAGGGCCAAGCAAACAAACGCCATATGCACGATGTGCATAGAGAAAATTCATCGACACATCAACGATATACCAGTCAATCCCCGATGCCTCGTTGACCAGGCACTGTGAAGCCAATGTATCGTCGTTCACACGGGTCAACATGGTAAATTTCGTTCCCGGTTTGCAAAAAAGCGCCCAATGGCTGAGAGACCCCATGATGCAGGCCACCTCTTCCGCATGGGAAAGAATGGCAATCTGCTCGGCAATGGAAAAATTCTCCGGCTCAATGACGGAAAATCCTTTGTCGGCATAAAATCTCTCAAAGTACGCATCGTTGCAGCAAACCGTTTCCGTCGAGGAAAGTCCTGACCGCGTCAGAAAAATCTTTTTGCCCAAAAGATGCCGCACGCCTTCCGGGCTGCCCGCCCTTTCCGCCATGCAACGATAGGGGATGAGATACTCCTTCGTATAATTGCACCAACTGTGCACAGCCTCTTCCGGAATCGTCACGGAACGGAACCGCGCCGGGCGCTCGACCAGCAAAATTCTTTCCCTTGGTATACCAAGCAATTCAAGGAAAGGGGCATACCAAGCTGCTGTCCCCATAATGCAGAGGAACGCAACTTTCCCATTCTCCCTCACCGCATCCCGGTCATCGGCCGGTGTTTTTCTGGGACTATTGGGGGGGGGGGGGAGCATATACCACATCCTGCCAAAACATTCCAGGAGAAAGTGCCCAAAGTGGTTTATCAGGACACCGCCGTACACAATATCCTCGTTCACGTCGGTGATGTCCGAGTCCTTCACCTGATAGGACGCATTGACGCCATAAAATCCCCCGGCGGGAGGTTCCTCCCCATCCCGTATTAGGCCCGCCACAAACCGAAACGCGCCGTCACAGGCACCGCCGCTGTACTCCCCCTTGGCACGATCCCGGAGAATCGGCGGAAGGAGAATCCCCCCTTCCAGCTTTTGGACTTTCAACGTCCGTTCCGAATAGCGGCTGACCCTGCATACATCCCGCCATTGCTCGTAATTCTGTGCATAGACCCTTTTCCTGATCTCTTCCTCGGGAATACTCATTCCACTTCCTCCCCAAGAATCTCGCGCAGTCTTTCCACCATCTTGTGGAGGGCCTCTCCCCGATGGCTGATCCTGTCCTTTTCCTCCAGGGACATCTCTGCAATGGTCCGGTTTCCCACATAAAAATACGGGTCATAGCCAAAACCGTTCGTTCCCCTCGCTGCCTTCCCCACAACACCGTCACAACGTCCCTCCGTGAGGATCTCCGTCCCGTCCGTATCATGGAACACCAGGGCACAACGATAATCCGCCGGGGATTCCTCCACACCTGCACGATCCAGTTCCTGCAGGAGCTTGGCATTGTTCGTGGCATCGTCGGCATGGGTGCCGGAAAAACGGGCAGAATACACACCGGGAGCACCGCCCAGCACTGCGACTTCCAGGCCGGAATCATCGGCAATGCAGGCACAGCCCGTCTTTTCACAATAGAACCGGGCCTTGATCCTGGCATTCTCCTCAAAGGTTTTCCCGTCCTCCACCGCTTCCGGAAGCTCGCCAAAATCTGCCAATGAGAGCACCTTCACCGGCAAATCGAGGAAGGCATTCGTCATCTCGCGGAGCTTCCCCTTATTCTTTGTCGCAATCACGATTTTCTTCATGCCGCACCCCAGTCCCGAATCATCCAACACGTCCCACTCGCCAAACCAGCTGTCCGCCCAATGCATCCTTCTGTCGGGATATGAGTTTCTCGATGCCTTGCCCGCCATAGCCCAGGAGCACATCCATCTCCTGCCGTGAAAAAGGGCGGCCCTCGCCGGTTCCCTGTACCTCCACAAACTGCCCCTCGCCTGTCATGACCACATTCATGTCCACCAGGGCCTTGGAATCCTCCTCATAGCAGAGATCGAGAATCGGCTCTCCCTCATGGGAAATCCCCACGGAAACCGCCGCGAGAAAATCCTTCACAGGAAAAGCATTTCCGGGCTTGTAGAAGGTCTCGCATGCCTCCACCAGAGCAATGAACGCCCCTGTGATGGAGGCCGTTCTCGTACCGCCATCCGCCTGCAGTACATCGCAGTCAATCATGACGGTGCGCTCCCCCAGAGCCTTCATGTCCACCACAGAGCGCAGGGAGCGGCCGATGAGCCGCTGTATCTCCTGGGTTCTCCCCGACTGCCTTCCACGGGATGCCTCCCTCTGGGCGCGCGTAGACGTTGCCCCGGGGAGCAGGGAATACTCTGCCTTCACCCAGCCCTCGCCGGTTCCCTTGAGGAAAAACGGGACATGATCTTCCACGGATGCGGCACAGATGACCTTCGTATTCCCCATTTCAATGAGCACAGAGCCATCGGGATACCGCTGGAATCCCCGCGTCAGCCGCAAAGGCCGCATTTCATCCGGTCTGCGTCCATCCGGTCTTGGCATAGTCTCCTTCACTCCCGTCAAAGAAAAATGAGGCCCTTCCTGCAAGACCTCATCCACTTTTCAAAAAACGTGCTCACTGTTTCTCCTGATACTGCCTGTAGTTCTTGATGATGCAGATCGGTGTCTTCTGGGAGGCATTGCCGAAGGGATTGTCGATGAGAAGCTTCGCCGCAAGTTCGCCGTTCAGCCCCTTGCTTACCCCTACGACACGGGAACGCTTGAGATCATTGACATCGGCAATCATGGCGCCGAAACAGCCCATACGCTCCTTGATCCGGCCTGCCACATCATCGGGATCCTTCGGCCCGTAGACGATGCACTTGTCAAAGGGCGGCATGGTTCCCGTCACATCATCAATAAGAGCCGTCTGCTCTCCGCCCCACTTGTAGAAAAGCCCTCCCTGTCCCACAAGCTTTCCGAGAAAACCGGCAAAAAGCGCAAAAGCCACACGCCATTTCCCCTCCACATCCATCAGGGACTGCATGCCATGGGGACTTGCCAGGCTGCCGTAATCCGGAATAAAGCGGCAGCAGAACTGCGCCACCCGCGAAATCCTCAGATCTTCGGGACGCACAAAGCGCCCCTGGGTAATCGCCACAACGCTTTCCGCGCAGCAGACGATATCATCTTTTTCTATCTTCTGCCGCGTATAGTGCTCGATGCTGTCCACGATATCATCTTTTTCTGTCAGGATGCGCGTAGGCACCGGTATCAATTCCATCTCTGCCATGGTCATCCCTCCTCAATATTTTGCCGGCGCAACGCCTGCAAGAGCAGCAATCTCTGACGCCGGAAGCAAAACACGTATTTTGCGGTAACGCCAGGGCATGCGTCCCACTTCCATCCAAATGAGTTCCAAGGGAAGATCCACCATATGCTCCAATGCCTCCTTGAGCTTCATGCCCTTGCGGGCCGTCAGGCGCACCTTCATGAGAATGTTCAGCCGGTCCAGCTTGTCTCCCTTTTTATAGACGAGCACCGCCTCGAAATAATCATCCTCACGGGGGCAGCCTTCGCATTCCGCCTTGCCCCGCGCATCAATGCCGTCATACTGCTCATAGGGAAGCTGCGGGCGCACGAAAGCATCCATGATAGTGGCACACTGCTTGCCTTCATTGACAAAGGGAATCTTCGTGGAAAGGAGAATGCTCTCCTCCGTCTGTTCCTCCACCTCAAAAGGTGTACGCTGCTCCGGATATACAACCAGTTTCTCCAGCCCCACTGCCGCGAAATAGAGCTTCACAAGAATGAAGCTGAACACGGCCAGCCCAATGATTCCATACAATACAACCAAAACAATGCCCCCTAATTTCCCTTTGCGGCTTTTTCCGCTTCTTCGGCCGCCATGGCAGCCTCCAGTTTCAAGTAATACTTGTCGGGAAGCCGCGTGATATGTCCGGTCTCCCTGCTCGTGTAGACATTCTGTGTATGCCCCGTCACAAGCACCGTGCCGTCGGATTTTCTCAGCACACGATAGTCAAAGGCCATCTTGACCCTTGTCAAGGCTGTCGCGGTGGTCTCAATGACAAGATCGTCATCATAGTATCCCGGCGAGAGATATTTCGCCTGCACATCCGTAATGGGAAAGACGAAACCATCCTCCATCATGTCATTCAGCGTGATGCCAATGGATCTTAAATACTCCACCCTGCCAATCTCAAACCAACGGATGTAGTTCGCATGGTGAACCACCTCCATCGCATCCGTGTCATAGAAATTCACCCTGTATTCCGCAACCACTGACAAATATATTCCTCCTGTTCACGGCCCCCGCAAGGAGCAGCTTCCAACAATCTCCAATATAGCCTAGACCAATCCTCATGCAAAGTCAAGCATTTTTCAACGGATGGCATCCATATCGTCCAAGCGGGCCAGATAGGACTGCAAACGCTCCAGTTCCACAGGGTCATCCACCTTCCGCCCGGAATAGAAATACTCCACAGAGAAAGGCTGCTCCTCCAGGGCATCCCTCTTCCCGAGCTGGCGGATGAGTTCCCTGACCGTCCCCTCATTGCCGTCCACAAAATGCACGTTGTCCGGCAGGATCTCCCGAAAAGTATCCTTGAAGTAATTGAAATGGGTACAGCCAAGCACCAGAGCGGAATACCTGGAAAAATCGTAGGGAGCCATCTGCCGCTGCAGATAATCCGAGACCTCCGGGGAACGGAATTCCGCCCGCTCCGCAAATTCCACCAATCTCGGCAGGGGCAGGAGATCCACGAGATGTTCCCTGTCCACATGCTCGATGAGAACCTTCATTTTTTGCCCGCTGACCGTGATGGGCGTCGCCACCACCAGCACCCGATGTTCCCCATCCAGATCCAGGGCCCGCTTCGCCGCCGGCTCCATGCCGATAATCGGGATGCCATAGCGGCTCCGCATCTCCTTCACCGCCACGCTCGTGGCCGTGTTGCAGGCCGTGACGATAGCCTTCACGCCCTTCCCCACAAGAAAGTCAAAGGCCTCCCCAACGAATTCCATGACCTGTTCCCGCGGCTTCACGCCATAGGGAACATGATCCTCATCCGCAAAGAAGATGAACTGCTCCCGCGGCAGGACCTTCATGGCATGATGCAGCACCGCCAGCCCGCCGATGCCAGAGTCAAAAAAAGCGATTTTCATACACGATTCCTTATTTCAAAAAATACCAACCCCAATGTATTCCAATGTATTATAACGCATAGTTCAAATTTTGCCAACGGCAAAATATTCTTATTGTCGTTTCGACGGACTTGTTCCGTCATAACGCATAGTTCAAATTTTGCCAACGGCAAAATATTCTTATTGTCGTTTCGACATTTGACATCCTCTTTTTCATTTGCTATACTGAACCTGCTACGGAGAGGTGTCCGAGTGGTTTAAGGAGCTGGTCTTGAAAACCAGTGATGCGGCAACGCAACTTGGGTTCGAAACCCACCCTCTCCGCCATAAGAAACGACAGCCCATCCCCCAGGATAAATTCCTCTGAGGGATGGGCTTTTTTCTGCAGGTTTTCCTGCAATGGAAAAGCACGCCCTTTGGCGTGCTTCTTTGGCAATATGGTGGCGGCACAGAGACTTGAACTCCGGACACTGCGGGTATGAACCGCATGCTCTAGCCAGCTGAGCTATGCCGCCATGGTGGTGGGCAGGGATGGATTCGAACCATCGTAATCCGAAGATGACAGATTTACAGTCTGTTGCCTTTAACCACTCGGCCACCTACCCGATACATCAGCGCAATGCACCGACGACAAACAATAGTATACGCATCCAGAGGATGCTTGTCAACAAAGGAATTACTTGCGGCGCATCCAAACGGGAATGTCGATGATATCCTGAACGCCGCTTTGCTGCGTCTGAGGCTCGCTTCCGGTTCCCTGGGCTGCAGGCTGCGCTGCTGTGCCGGATGCCGCATTCTGGAAGGAGGGCGCCTGGATGTTCCCAAGGCCGAACCCTGTTTCCACCTGCCTTGCCTCTCCCGGGTCAGCCCCAATGGAATTCGGATTGTCAAAACCCGTCGCTATGACCGTAACGCTCACGCTGTCTCCCATGGTATCATCAATGGAAGCTCCAAAGATGATATTGGCATCGGGATGTGCAGATTCCTGGATCGTCACGGATGCCTCGTTGACCTCCATCATGCTCAGGGATTCTGCCGAGCCAGTGATGTTGAGCAGGATGCCACGGGCTCCCTGGATGCTCGTCTCCAGCAGCGGCGAATCCACTGCCGCCCGCGCAGCATTCACTGCCGCATTCTCCCCGGTTGCTTCGCCAATGCCCATGAGGGCAGAACCCGCATTGCTCATGATGGACTTCACATCCGCAAAGTCCAGATTGATGAGGCCGGGTTTTGCGATCAGGTCAGAGATTCCCTTCACGCCCTGGCGCAACACATCATCCGCAATACTGAACGCCTGGGTCATCGGGGTTTTCTTGTCCACGACCTGCAACAGGCGGTCATTCGGAATCGTAATGATGGTGTCCACATGCTTCTTCAGGTTGTCAATGCCCATATCTGCCTTGCGGCGGCGAGCCGGTCCCTCAAAGGTAAAGGGCTTCGTCACAACGCCTACGGTCAATGCCCCCACTTCCCGGGCACATTCCGCAACAACAGGAGCCGCACCTGTTCCGGTGCCGCCTCCCATTCCGGCAGTGATGAATACCATATCAGAGCCGCGCAGGGCCTCAAGGATGTCCTCCCTGCTCTCCTGCGCTGCTTTTTCGCCAATCTCCGGACGCGCACCGGCACCCAGCCCACGGGTGAGTTTCTCGCCGATCTGCATGCGTTTGGGTGCCATGGCATGCAAGAGCGCTTGTGCATCCGTGTTCACCGCTATGAACTCCACACCTTCCAACCCAAGGGAAATCATGCGATTGACGGCATTGCTTCCGCCGCCGCCTACACCTACTACCTTGATTTTTGCAAATTGGTCCAAGCCAATATCGTCCAATTCAAACACTATAGAAAACCCCCATGACATGATACCATTTTGTTCGCTCTATGTCCTATTATGAAAGATAACCCACTTTAATACTTTTTAATTTTACCACTATTCCCTTATAAATTCCATACAGAATAAAAAAAAATAACGAACTTCAGTGTTTCCTTAGGGAAACGCTGATTAAATGAAGTCGTCCAGATTGGCACAGATTGCGTGTATCTCCCAAGGAGACAAACCGCAGTCATAGTGGTGCTATGTCGGGGATTTGTCGACACTGGGAGGACACGCAAGATGTGTCAAGATGGGCGGCTGAATGAATCAGTGTTTCCTTAGGATATGGCGCCGCAAAAACGCCAGATTCTGGAACATGCGGAACCCAAAGGCAAGCAGTGCCACGTAATAAAGATCGATTCCCAGACGATCCCCCATATAGACAAGAAATGCCGCAAGAAGTGCATTCGTGAAGAAACCGCTGATGAAAACAGCATTGTCAAACTTCTCGTTCATTGCCGCCCGCAGGCCGCCAAAGACAGAGTCCAGAGAGGCAAGCAGCGCAATGGAGAAGAATTTCGCGTAGGCCATCGGTATCAGCACCGGGCTGATGGATCCCAGGATAAGCCCCACGAGAAGCCCCAGAACAGGAAGGATCATTTCATCCCCTCCTTCTCTTCTGCCACCTCTGCGTATTCATACTTCCGAACCCCTTTGTAGGGAGGCACATAGACCGCATCACTTGCGGTGATTTCCAATTGGATGCCCCAAACCTTCAAGGTCTCCACCACGCCCCCGCGCATCTTCAGCGCATTCTCCAGGGTTGTCTTGTCGCCGATGGCATGGATCTCAAAGGGCGCCGCCGAACGCACATTGTTGACGGAAAGTGTCGGGCCCGCACAGCGGATCTCCGAAGTCCCGACCAACCTCTGGCCATTGATGGAAATCGCCTCTGCACCCGCAGCCCTGAGCTCGTTGATGACTCTCAGGATGTCGTCATCGTGGATGACATAAAGGTTCGGGTTCTCCCCGGCCTTGGACTTCTGCGTGCTGTCATCCATCCGCACGATAACTCCCGGCCCCTCCAGCGGCATCAGGTCCGCCCGAAGCTGCAGCTCGCTGTCCGTGGAACCATTCCCGGCTTTTGCCTTGATAGCGTCGAGTTCCTCCTTGAGCGCATCCCTCTCCTTTTCCATCTGAAGCAGACGTTCCGAGAGTTCTTCCACACGCTGGTATGGCAGGGAGTGCTTCAAATCCTCCGTCGTGCGGAACTGGACGACCAGCATGAAGCCCAAAACCATACACACACAAGCAATCGACCAGCGTCCCTGCTTGATATTTCTCATGAAATGACCGATTCCTCCTCACTGCGCCAACTTGATGAACGGCGATGAATAATTGAAATCCACATATTCTATGGGATATTTGCTCGTCTTCAGATCCTCCAGGAACGTCATCGTAAGCTTTGCCTTCTCCTCCAGCCGTTCCATGGAGCCCAGGCGTATCTGGACAGAGCCCGTTGTATAGGCCACCAGATAATCAGGCCCCGTAATGGCAATCTCCGAAATCTGGTTGAGAGATTCCCCGTCCAGCTGCTGCAGGAAATAAAGGATCTTCTTCACGGTCTCGTTCTCCACATCATCACCGATATACGCATCATGCAACGTAATGCCCGTAATCATCGGGATTGCCATGGTCTTCAGGGAGCGATAGCCGTCTATGACCTTCCCCTGCCGGTCCATATCAAGGTAGCCGTAGTCACAGGCCACGGTTGCCACAGGCTTCCGCTCCTTGATGATCATGTCCAGCTTGTCGGGAAGGGAACGCCGTACCACCACTTCCTCAATGCGAAGATCCTGCATGAGCCGCTTCGTCACCACATCGGTCTGGAGCTGGAACAAAGGCTCCCCGCGATAAACCCCCGCGATCTTCATGATATCGTCCTTGGTCAGATAGGAGGTTCCCTCGACGCGTATATCCCGCAGGGTAAAGATGGGCGAATACACTGCGATGCCGAGAACCACGGCACTGATGATGAGAAACAGGATTCCCTTCCGCATGCGGCGATGCCGCCGCTTCGGCATCCCCGGATCCTTCCCCATAGGCACATTTCCCCCTTTGCCCTGCCGTCCAATTTAACACAAAAGATACAAAATTACAAGGCTTCCTCAAAAAGTATGCAATTTCCTCCCAAAAACAATATTCACCGAACCGGGAAACCCGCCATCTCCAGGATGCGCTCGCAAAGCTCCGGGAACTCGATTCCCATGGCACGCCCTGCATCCGGCACAAGGGAGGTCTCCGTCATGCCCGGCACGGAATTCACCTCAATGACATAGGGGGTGCCGTCTTCCCCAAGCATCATGTCCACCCGGGCCACGCCCCGGCAGCCGCAGGCGGCAAAGCTCTTCACCGCCAGTTCCTTCACCGCCTCTGCCGTGTCCTCCGGGATCCGCGCGGGAATGATGTGGGAGGATGCCCCCTTCGTGTACTTGCTCTCGTAGTCATATCGTCCGGAAAGGGTCGTGATCTCGATGATGGGGAAGGCTTCCATCTTTTCCGCGTTCCCCCATACCGCTACCGTCAGTTCCTTCCCCTTGATGAACTCCTCCACGAGAACCTCATCATTGTACCGGAAGGCCTCCTTCAATGCCTTTTCCAGTTCCCCATGGGATTCCACGATGTAGACACCGATGCTGGAACCCTGGGAGGTGGCCTTCACCACCACGGGAATGGAAAACTCCTTTTCAATCTCCGCCGCCAGATTGCGCTTCATGTCGAAATTGTGGAACATGCGGGAGCGCGGCGTGGAGATGCCCTCCGCCAGGAACACCCGCTTGGATGCCGCCTTATCCATGGTCACTGCCGCCGCCAACACGCCGGAACCCGTATAGGGAATCCCCAGCATGTCCAAGGTTCCCTGCAGCAGCCCGTCCTCGCCGAATTTCCCATGAAGGGCATTAAAGACAATGGCGCAGCCGCTTTCACGGATCTGCCCCGCGAAGTGCATCGGCTCCAGTTCCATGCCCTCGACGCAGTAACCCTTTGACTTCAACGCATCCACGATGGCCTTGCCCGTCCTGCGGGAAACCTCGGCCTCCGTTGAGGTTCCCCCCATGACCACCACGATCTTCCCCTGGTTCATATATCCTTCTCCTTTACGATTCCTTCAAAATCTCCACCAGTTCCTCGCCCGTCTTGTAGATGTCGCCGGCCCCCATGGTCATGACCATGTCACCGTCCTCCACAATGGAACGCAGGTATTCCGCCACGTTTTCCCGCTCCTTGATATAGACCACCTTCTGCCCCGTCTGCTCCACGACCTCTGCGAGAATGGTTTCCCCATGGATGCCCTCGATGGGGGCTTCCCCCGCAGAGTAGATATCCGTAAGCACCAAGAGATCCGCCGAACGGAAAGCCTGCCCGAACTCCTTGTGCAGAAGTTTCGTCCTCGAATAGCGATGGGGCTGGAAGACACAGATGAGCCTCTTGGGATTCGTCTGCTTTGCCGCCTCAAGGGTGGTATGGATTTCCGTGGGATGATGGGCATAGTCATCCAGCACCCAGACACCCTTTTCACGCCCCTTGGTCTGGAAACGGCGCTTCGCCCCATGGAAAGCCGCCAGCCCCTTTGCCATCTGCTCCACCGTAAGGCCGAGGGAAAGCCCCGTCACAATTGCCGCCATGGCATTGAGCACATTATGCCGGCCCGGGATATTCAGCGTGACATGGCCCAGATTCTTCCCCCCATGCATGACATCAAAGGAAATCCCGCTGCCCTCCGCGCCGATATTCGCCGCCTGATAGTCCGCAGGAACATCGATGCCATAGGAATAGATTTTCCGGTCAATTTTCTTTGCGATGTTCCGAAGCTCCTCGCTCTCATAGCAGAGCACCGCATAGCCCGTTTCCTTGTCCACATTCTCGATGAACTGCCGGAAGGCCGCGCGGATATTGTCCATGGTGCCGTAATGGTCCATGTGGTCATTCTCCACATTCGTCACCACGGCGATATGGGGTTTGAGCTTCAGGAAGGATCCGTCGCTCTCATCCGCCTCGGATACAAGGTAGTCGCTCTTTCCCAGCTTCGCGTTGGTGCCAAGATCCCCCACCTCGCCGCCGACGATGATGGTGGGGGAAACCTCCAGCCGGTCGAAGGCCACACCGATCATGGAAGTCGTGGTAGTCTTCCCATGGGCCCCCGCCACGGCAATCCCCTTGTACTCATTGACGAGGGCCGCATTGATATCCGAGCGGTGCAGCTTGGGAATCCCCAACTGTCCCGCGGCAAGCACCTCTGGATTGTCGAAGGGAATCGCCGTCGATACCACAATGGCATCCATGCCGCGCACATGCTCGCCATCCTGCCCCACGTAAATCCTTGCGCCCAATTCCTTCAAATGATCTGTGATATGGGACTCTGCACGGTCAGACCCCGACACCTCATACCCAAGTTCCACAAGGATTTTCGCCAGAGGGCTCATGCCTGCGCCACCGATTCCCACAAAATGTATTTTCCTGATTCCCTTCAAACCTTTCAGCAATGCGGTTCCTCCTCATTCCATCATTTCGCAATTCCAATCGCCATGTCCGCGATTTCCTCAGCCGCCTCCGGTTTCCCCAGGGCGCGGCTGGCAGCAGCCATTTTCGTCAATTCATCGGGATGGTCCAGTAGTTCGTGCAGGACCTTCAACAGGGACTCTGCATCCAGATCCTTGTTGAGTATCATGCGGGATGCCCCCGCCGCCATAACCGCCCTTGCGTTGTGTTCCTGATGGTTTTCTGCCGCATAGGGATAGGGTATGAGGATCGAAGGGATTCCCCTCGCCATGAGCTCCGCCAGCCCGATGGCCCCGGCGCGGAAAACGGCCAGATCCGCCACGGCCAATGCCTGGGGCATATTGTAAAGATAGGGCTTTACCTGGATGTGCGTATGCTTCTCCAGATCCACCCCCGCATCCGCAAGGCGCTTCATCACGTCCTCGTGCTCCAGCTTCCCTGTCACATGGAGGAACTGCACCTCCGGATGCCCTGCCGCCTCTTTCAGCACGCCGATCATCGCCTGATTGATGCTGCGGGCCCCGCGGCTGCCTCCAGAAACCAGGACAATGCGACGATTCCCGTCCAGGCCGAAGGTCTTGAGCCCTTCCTCCCGGGTGGCCTCAATCACATCCCTGCGAATGGGATTGCCCGTACAGGCGACCTTTTCCGCCGGAAAATGCCTCATCGCCTCCGGCACCCCTGCCGCAACCTTCGTGACGAAATGGGAGAGCAATTTGTTGGTGATGCCCGGCACCACATTCTGTTCCTGAATCAGGGTCGGGATTCCGAGAAGGCTTGCCGCCATCAGAACGGGGCCGCAGACATAGCCCCCCGTTCCCACCACCACATCGGGGCGGAATCTCTTCACGATGCGCAGGGCCCTTGCCACGCCGACCATGGCCTTGCCCGCCCGCTTGACATTCGCCAATGTGAAACGACGTTCAAAGCCCTGCAGCTCCACCGTGGCAAAGGGAATCCCCTCCTTTGGAACGATATCCGATTCCAACCCATGCTTCGTTCCCACATAGAGGAACTCCGCCTCAGGGTCCCTTTCCTGTATGGCTCTCAAAATCGTTATGGCAGGGTAGATATGTCCTCCCGTACCGCCGCCCGACACAATGACCCTCAACAAAACATCCTCCTACATACCATTCACAATGCGCTTGAAATCGCGCCCTCTTTCCTCAAAGCCGCTGTACATATCAAAGCTGGCACAGGCCGGGGAGAGCAGCACCACCTGGGGCGGCCTTGCCATCCCATGGGCGATTTCCAGTGCCTTTTCCATGGAATATCCCGCCTCATGGATATGTTCCTCGGGAATCCCCTGCGCTGCTGCCGCCTCATGGAAACGCTTGGCCGCATCTCCCACAAGGATGAGCTCATCCACCCGCTCCTTCACCAATCCCATGAACTCCGAAAGGTCCGTGAGCTTGTCGTCCCCCCCCGCCAGGAGAATGATGTGATTGGGAAAGGTCTCCAGTGCCTTGATGGCGGAATCCGTGTTGGTGGCCTTGGAGTCATTATAGTAGGGAACTCCGTCCACATCCCTGACATGCTCGATGCGATGCTCCACTCCGTGAAAGGACTTCAGCACCTGTGCCATCTTTTCCGGTTTCGCCCCGGCGAGAAAGGCCGCCATGGAAGCCGCCAATGCGTTTTCCACATTGTGCCCGCCCTTGATTCCAAGCTCCGAAACGCTGCAGAGCCCATGGCGCTGGCCTTTCCAGCGGATGACCAGCATATCCCCTTCGAGGAAGGCCCCTTCCTCCATTTCCCGATGCCTGCTGAAAAAGCAGACCTGGCAATGGGCGCGTTCCTTCATGGAGCGGGTGCGCTCATCGTCATAATTCAGGACGAGATAGTCCTCCATGGTTTCCTCGGCAAACATGCGCTCCTTCATCTGTTGATAAACTTCCATGGAACCATGGCGCACGATGTGGTCCGGCGTGACGTTGAGCACTACCGACACATGGGGATGGAACTCATTCGTCGCCTCCATCTGGTAGCTGGAGATCTCCGCCGCAATGCAGCCGCCCTCCCCGACGCGGACGGCCTCTTCACAGAGAGGGATTCCGATATTCCCCCCAACACCAACCTTGTCGTAATGGGTCTTGAGCAGCAGTCCCAGGAGCGTCACCGTCGTCGTCTTCCCGTTCGTCCCCGTCACGGCACAGATGGGAGACCCTGCCAGACGATAGGCCATCTCCACCTCACTGATGACGGGGATCCCCCACTGAAGGGCTCTTTGCAGGATGGGAATGCGCAGGGGAACCGCAGGGGAGACCAGGACGATATCCACGCCCTCCAAAAGCTCATCCTTCTGGGGGCCAAAGACCAGCTCGATGCCCTCTTGCCGAAGCTCCGAAAAATCCTGCTGGATCTCCGCTTCCGCCTTGGCATCGCTCAAAATGACCCTCGCCCCCATGGACTTCGCCATCTTCGCCGCAGCAAAGCCGCTGATTCCGGCACCGATCACCAACATCGTCTTATCCTGCAATTCCATAAAAACATCTCCTGACCTATCATTCCGTCACATCATGGACAATCCGGCAACTCCCGCCAAAAGGCCCACGGCCCAAAAGACAAAGACCACCTTCCTCTCGCTCCAGCCGCCCAGCTCGAAATGATGGTGGATGGGGCTCATGCGGAACACCCGCTTGCCCGTGGTCTGGAAGGAAATCACCTGGATGATGACCGAAAGGGCCTCACAGACAAAGATGAGCCCCACCACCACCAAAAGCAGTTCCGTATGGGTGAGGATGCCCATGGCCGCAAAGGCGCCCCCAAGGGCCAGGGAACCCGTATCCCCCATGAAGACCTTCGCAGGATGGGCGTTGAACCGCAAAAAAGCAACACAGGCCGCCACAACAGCCACACAGAACAAGGCCAGATTCCCGTGCCCCGTCAGGATGCACACGACGGCATAGCAGCTTGATGCAATGGCCATGGTGCCGGAGGCCAGCCCATCCAGCCCGTCGGTAAGGTTCACCGCATTGGAAGTGCCCACGAGAACGAAAAGCACCAATGGATAGTAGAGGATGCCAAGATTGACCTCATGGTCCAGCATGGGAATCCAGATACTCGTATCGATGCCCAGTTCCTTCGTGCCGATGTACATGGTCACAAGGGCGATGAGGATCTGCCCCAGAAGCTTCTGCTTCGCCCGCAGGCCGAGGTTCCTCTTTTTCACTACCTTGATGTAGTCATCCAAAAATCCCAGCGCGAAATGCCCCAGCATGATGAAAAGCGCCAACAGGATCTCCGTTGTCAATGATGCTGCTGCAACCGTTCCCAGCAAAATACCGAGAATGATCATGATGCCGCCCATGGTGGGCGTCCCGCTCTTCGCCTGATGGCTCTTCGGTCCTTCCTCGCGGATGCTCTGCCCGAACTTCAGCCGATGCAGCATCGGCAACAAAACCGGTCCCATAAGCAAAACCACACCTGCCGCCACACCAGCAGCGATCAAAAAACTGACTGACATTCCTTCGCTCTCTCCTCAATTACCCATCCCACAAAATCAAATCAAATCGATGATCTTCTCCATCTGCATGCCCCTGGAGCCCTTGAAAAGCACCGTATCTCCCGGCCGGAGGATCCTCTTCAGGACCCCGGCTGCCTTCTCATGGGACTCGCAGCGGTACACTTCCTTGATGCCGCCATCCTCTGCGCCCGCAGCAATCCTCTCTCCCATTTCTCCCCGGGTGACAACGGCGGCAAAGGCTTTCTCCGCCAGCTCCGTCCCCACATGGTAATGGGCGCTCTCCGAGGATGCGCCGAGCTCCAGCATGTCTCCCATGACCGCGACCTTCCTGCCCGGTGCAAGCTCGGAAAGGGTGTTGATGGCGGCTGTCATGGACATGGGGCTCGCATTGTAGGCATCGTTGACGATCCTGTACTCGCCCTTTTGCTGTATCTCAAACCGCATTTTCGCCGCTTCCGAATGTAACAGCCCTTTATGAATTTCCTCTGAAGAAAGCCCCAGGGCAAATCCTGCCGCAATGGCAGCCAGGGCGTTGTAGACGTTGTGGCGCCCTATCATGGGAAGTGTGTACTCATGGACTTCCCCTTGATAAGCCACATCAAATCTCGTCATGCCCTCCTCAGTCCGAAGGGACTGCCCGCGCACATCCGCCGCCTTCTCTATGCCAAAGGTCAGAATCCTGACATCTTTCGCTACCTTGTCCCTCATCCCGGCCACATACGCATTGTCCTCATTGAGGATCACCGTGCCCCCCGCAGGGATTGCCTCCACCAGCTCGGCCTTTGCCCTGGCGATATTTTCCATGGAACCCAGAAGTTCCATATGGGTCTCCCCCACATTGGTCACAATGCCGATGGATGGCTCTGCCACGGGCGCCAATGCCTCAATCTGATGAAGCCCCCGCATGCCGATTTCCACCACGGCTGCCGTATGTTCCTTATGGATTCCGAGCAAGGTCAGGGGAAGCCCGATCTCATTGTTGAAATTCGCCTGGGTCTTGAGCACCGGCCCCCTTGCCGAAAGCACCGCCGCTACGAGCTCCTTTGTGGTGGTCTTGCCGTTGGACCCCGTGATGGCAACCACCGGCAAATCGAATTTCTTCCGCCATAGATGGGCAATCTGCTGGTAGGCCCTTTGGGTATCCTCCGCTTTCAGCACCGTGCCCCCGATGCCTCCCAGCTTTTCCTCCATGCAGGAACGGCTCACCAGCACACCTGCGGCACCCTTTTCCAAGGCCTCCTTCGCAAAATCCTCCCCATTGAAGCGCTCCCCCTTCAAGGCAAGGAAGAGGACACCCTCCGAGATCTTCCGTGTGTCCGTCACCACATCCGTGAACCTGTCTGCTTTCCTTTGCACCACATCCGCTTTTGTCGCTGTAATGATTTCCTCAAGAGTAAATGCTGGCATTATTCCTTCCCCCTAATGGCTTCCCTCGCCACTTCCCTGTCATCAAAATGAATCGTCCTGTCCTTCAATATCTGGTAATCCTCATGCCCCTTGCCCAGAATGACCACGATGTCATCCTTTTGGGCCAATTCCACGGCACGGAAAATGGCGGTGCGCCGGTCCACGATGCACTCGTGATGCTTCCCGCCGATGGCTTCCTTTACGCCCTCTTCCACCTGGCCCAGGATGAACTCCGGGTCCTCCGTACGGGGATTGTCCGAAGTGGCAATGACCGTATCGGAGAGCTCCGCTGCCATGCGTCCCATGATGGGGCGCTTCGTGCGGTCCCTGTCGCCGCCGCAGCCAAAGACCGTGATGATGTGGCGCCTGGCGATCTGCCTTGCCGTGCGCAGCACATTCTCCACACCGTCCGGCGTATGGGCATAATCCACGATGACCGAAAAATCCTGCCCCTCGTTCACGAGCTCAAACCGCCCCGGCACGCTGACAAAATCCTGCAAGGCCTTTTGGATGACATCCGGCGAAATGCCCTCTGCCAAAGCCGCTCCTACCGCGGACATGACATTGTACACATTGAAGATACCCGTGATGCGAAGCTGCAGGTCCATGCTCCCAAAGTCCCCGGACAGCCGGAACCTTGCGCCGCCGGGAAGGACGCTGATATCCTCCGCCCGCAGATCTGCTGCCCTGTGGATGGCATAGGTGAGATGCCTGCACTCCGCATTTGCCAGCATGGTTTCTCCCGCCCCATCGTCAATGTTCACAACGGCAGTCTTACCCTGCTTTTTCCCGACTTTTGAGAGAAGCCCGAACAGCTTTGCCTTGGCCAGCTTGTAGTTCTCCAGGGTCTTGTGATAATCCAGATGGTCCTGGGTGAGATTCGTGAACACAGCGGTATCGAACTCGATGCCCGCCACCCGGTCCTGGTCCAGCGCATGGGAGGAAACCTCCATGACCACATAGTCCATGCCCTTGTCCCGCATCATGGCCAAAAGGTTCTGGAGCTCCACCACATCCGGCGTCGTATTGTGGATGGGAAGGGTCTCTTCCTCCACCATGATCTGGATGGTGCCGATGAGCCCCACCTTGAACCCCGCATTCCGCAGGATGGCCCGGGTGATATAGCTCGTCGTCGTCTTGCCATTGGTTCCCGTGATGCCGATGACCCGCATGGACTGCGCAGGATAATCATGGAAAAAGGGAACGATGGCATCCAATGCCTCATTGAGCTCCGGCACCTTGAGCACCGCCATCCCTTCCGGCGGTTCAATATCCCGTGTGGTGAGGATTGCCGCCGCTCCCTGGCCGGCCACCTGCGGGATGAAATCGTGCCCATCCACATGGATGCCGGGAATGCAGACGAAAAGCCCTCCTTTCCCCACCTTGCGCGAATCATGTTCTATTCCGGTGATTGAAGCATCCCTGCTGCCAATCACCTCGGCGCCCTTTACCAGCGCCGCCAACTCTCCGATTGTCTTCATGCCAGCCTCTCCTCATCTATCCAGCGCACATATGCTGCATTATCGCAATCCTTCAACTTTTACTACGAAATCTTAGCGAGTCAGGCCCGAAGGGCGCGGAATCGGTTAGATTTCGTGTAAGGGCGTAGTGCGAAACACCGTTTCGCACGAAGTTTACATAACAAAGTGCTTCTTCTCTCAGGGAACAAGAAAAGAAGCACGCACAGTTCCTATGTCTATTATTTCTCACGGGTAAAATAAACCGCAGTCGGCACCTGCATGCCCAAATCATTCTCCGCGATGGACTTGATTCTCTCCGGTGCTTTCAGCCTCGCAATCTCGATGCGCAAGCGCTCGTTCTCCTGTTCCAGCATCTGTGCCTTCTGCTGTGTATCCACAAGGACATAGCCTCTGCTGGCACTGATGCCGCTTCGTATGGTAACAGCCATTGCCAGCACGGTAAAGAGAATGAACGCCGTGCGGCAACGGGAACGCAAGGGCTTGTTCAGAAGCGTCTGTGCCCTTTGCACCGGGTGTGGCTTTACGAGTACAGGTTTTTTCCTCGGTTGTTCTTCCACATACTCCGGATATTCCTCGTAATCATATTCATCTTCCCAACGTTTTGCAAGCATCCTGGTTCCCCCCCATATTTCCTCTCAACTTCTCGGCAATGCGCAGCTTGGCGCTCTTGGAACGCGGATTGCGCTCCAGCTCCTCCGCTGCGGCAGTGATGGGTTTGCCAAGAATACGGATTTCCGGTTGATGATGACAGACACAGACAGGCAGTTCCGGAGGACAGATGCAGCCACGGCTCATCTCCTTGAGCACATGTTTGGCGATGCGGTCCTCCAGGGAATGAAATGTGATGATTGCGATGCGTCCCCCCGGTTTCAGATGCGCCACGGCAACCCGAAAAGCCTTCTCCAGAATGCCCAGCTCATCATTCACCTCGATGCGGATGGCCTGGAACACACGCTTGGCAGGATGCCCGCCGACCGCTTGGCGCACAGCCTTCGGGACCGCCCTGCAAATGATGTCCACCAGCTCGCCCGTGGTCTTGACAGGTTTTTCCTGTCTCGCTTTCACGAGAAAGGAAGCAATGCGCTTCGACCATCGCTCCTCGCCGTATTCCTGAAAAATACGTGCAAGCTCATCTTCCCCATAGCAATTGACCACATCGTATGCGGAAAAGGAATTTCCCGCATCCATGCGCATGTCGAGAGGCGCATCCTGCATATAGGAAAACCCTCTCCCCGCTGTATCGATTTGATGGGAGGACACCCCCAGGTCAAAGAGGATGCCATCTGCCTCAACGATGTCCTTTGCCTCCAGGATATCCTCCAGATGACGAAAATTGTCATGGACGATGTCCACATGGCAACGGGCGCTTTTCAGCCTTTCCCCGGCTGCGGCAATCGCTGCCGCGTCCTGGTCAATGCCCAGGATGCGCCCCTCCGGTCCCAAGAGCTCGGCAATGCGGCTGGAATGCCCGGCCCCGCCAAGCGTACAGTCCACATACGTCCCGGCAGGATCTGTCACCAGTCCTTTCACGGTTTCCTCCAGCATAACGCTGACATGATGAAACGTCATTGCCCATGCATCCCTCGGTTCCTGTCATCAAATTCCCAGATCAGCCAAATTCCCGGCAATCTCGGTTACGGCCGGATTTACTTCATCCGTATACTTCGTCCAGCTTTCCTTGTCCCAGAGCTCCGCACGGTTCATGACGCCCGTGAGCACCACGTCCTTCTTGAGATTGGCATAGCTCCTGAGATTACCCGGCACGAGGAAACGGCCCTGCTTGTCGCATTCCATCATCCTCGCCCCTGCAAAGAAAAACCTCACAAAGGCACGGGCCTCCGGCTTGGCAAGTGGCAGCTGGCGCAGCTTCGCCGAAAGCGCTTCCCATTCCGCCTGTCCATAGATGAACAGGCAGTTGTCCAGCCCTTTCGTCACAAAAAAGGTCTCCCCCAGCTCCGCACGGAAGTCTGCCGGCATGATGACGCGGCCCTTTGTGTCGATTGTGTGCATGTACTCGCCCATCAACATACCGCATTCACCACCCCATAAACATTATAACCCACTTTCCACCACTTTGCACCACTTTATATTCTCTTTTATAACAAAAAAATCCTGCCTTGGCAAGATTTTTTTCTCTTCCCTCTCTCCCAAGTTTTTGTTCCATGCCCGCTTTCCCTTGATTTTCCTTTGTATTCGCGATAGAATAGAGCAGACCAATGAAATTTTTTTGGCATCAAACTCTATTGTCTATAGGAGGGTTTATCTTGGAAGCAAATCGCGTCTACAATTTTAATCCCGGCCCTGCCACACTTCCCCTGGAAGTCCTGAAAGAGGCGCAGGCCGAATTCCTGAATTTCCGGAACAGCGGCATGTCCATCCTGGAAATCAGCCATCGCGCCAAGCAGTACGACGAGGTGCACAACCAGGCAAAGGCCGACATCAAGGAGCTCATGGGCCTCGGCGATGACTACGACGTCCTCTTCATCCAGGGCGGCGCCAGCCAGCAGTTCTGCATGATTCCCCTGAATTTCGCCTCGAAGGAGCATCCGGGCAGCTATGTCCTCTCCGGAAGCTTTGCCTCAAAGGCATACAAAGAGGCGCAGATTCTGGGTGTCGGCGAGGTTGCCGCTTCCAGCAAGGATGTGGATTTCCGTCATATTCCCACCCAGGACGAGCTCAAAATCAACCCCAAGGCTGCCTATCTGCACCTCTGCTACAACAACACCATCTACGGCACGGAGTTCCACTACGTGCCGGACACAAAGGGAGTCCCCCTCTTCGCCGACATGTCCTCGGACATGCTCTCCCGCCCCGTGGACTTCCAAAAGTTCGACTTCATCTATGCGGGTGTCCAGAAGAACCTCGGCCCTGCCGGTGTCGTCCTCGTGGTGGCAAAGAAGAGCCTCATCGGGAAGAGCCCGGAGAACCTCTCCACCATGTTCCGTTACGACACCTTCTACAACAAGAATTCCCTCTACAACACGCCGCCCGCCTTCTGCATCTACATGGTGGGCAAGGTGGCTGCATGGATCAAGGCCCAGGGCGGCCTTTCCGTCATGGAAGAGCGCAACCGCAAGAAGGCGAAGCTCGTCTACGATGCCATCGACAACTCCAACGGCTTCTACAAGGGCCATGCCGACAAGGACAGCCGTTCCTTCATGAACGTCACCTTCCGTCTCCCCAGCGAGGATCTGGAGAAGAAGTTCGTGGCCGAGGCGCTGGAGAACCAGTTGAGCGGCGTCAAGGGGCACCGTTCCGTGGGCGGCATGCGCGCCTCCATCTATAACGCCATGCCCTATGAGGGCTGCGAAGCTCTGGCTGACTTCATGGAGAAATTCCGCAAGGCAAACGCATAACCCCATCAAAATGATATGCTCCCCTTGGGAGGACAGGAAAAACAAGCCTGTCAATCCAAGGGGAGCATTTTGCGCCGAAAATTCCATTCCTCGCACGCGAAAAACGGTCGGCAACCGAAGCCGCCGACCGAAAATCATCTTCTTTATTGAAGCAAACTCAACACCGCAGAACTGTTCTGGTTCGCCTGGGAAAGCATGGACTGCGCCGACTGCAGGAGCACGTTGTTCTTCGTGTACTCCGTCATCTCCTTCGCCATGTCCGCATCGCGGATCGTGGACTCGGAATTCTGCACATTCTCCGCCGCCGTGGTCAGATTGCTTGCCGTGTACTCCAGACGGCTCTGGAGCGCACCGATGGTGGTCTGCTCATTGAGGGCCTTCCGCAGGGACTGGTCAAACAGGCGAATGGCATCATTAGCCTGCTCCCTGGTGGCAATGCTCACCTTCGTGCCATCAGCCGCCTCAAGCCCCATGGCCTTGGCCCGCATATCGTGGAACCCGAACTTGATGGACTGGTTGGCCTTGGTGCCCACCTGCAGAGTCAGATCCCCCACCTTGCCGCCGTAGTTCGATTCCCAATGGACGGTCAATCCGTCAATGATGGAGGTCTTGCTCTCCGGCGCATACCAGAAGGTGGTGGAGCCTCCCTCCGGCACAACGCTGTCCTTGGTCTTCGCCATGCGCCTTCCGCTGGCATCGCTGCCCGTGATGGCACCGGTGTCATCGTTGGTCAAGTCAATACCGCAACAATTCAGCAAAAATTCATCATCTGTTGCCGCCGCTGCCGCATCTGCCTTAAACTGTGTTATTAATCCCGTCCACGTGGAGAACTTCCCCCCCGTTGCAGCACTGACAGCACCATCCAACGCACTGGCTCCATGATGCACCAACACGTTCATGAAATTCTTCATGGCATCTTCCCCGCCTTGATTTGCCATATAGCGGAGAGCCATATATCCTCCTGTATAATAGATTGTTGTCCCTGTCCCTGTCGAGGTGAAATCCGATAGGGACGCACCATTGACAGCAGCTCTCGTCAATCCACTCTTTTGCTCATCATCAATACCATGCACCAGTTCAGCCATGCCCTCTGCGATAGCCCCTGGAAGTGTCCCGAAATTATTGATTGACGAGGCCATAATCGCATGAACCATTTCATGGGCAATCGTACGATCCAAAGTTCCCCCTATAAGCTGGCTCGAATTGTTTGGATCTGGAATAAATGCCGTTCCATTTACATTGGACGTGTCATGTATATCCAGATTCTTAAAGAATCTCATATTCACCGTGAGGTCAAGCGAATTCGTCCTGCCATTTGAACCACCATTATTGAAGGACACCCATGCCAATGCATTCGCCTGATTACCGGACGTGACCTCTTCAAGCTTTACATTGATATCCTTGCAATCCGCCCATTCATTCCTGAAGCTGACCCCATAGGACTGCTCAATCAAGTCCAGTGCATTCTCCAGCCATTCGGTGCTCAGCGCACTGACAATCATGTCCTGCACCGTCTCGTTTTGGATTCCCGTCTGTCCGTCCAGGAGATACTTGCCGTTGTACTGCACCAAGGCATTGTCGTCCACCTGCTGGACGTACTGGTTCACTTCCTTCTGCATGATGGCGCGGTCCTCGTCCGTATTGTGGTCGTTGGCGGAGTCCAGCGCCTTCTCCTTGAGGGTCCGAAGGATGTCCACCGTAGAGGACACGGCCCCTTCCGCCACCTTCAACAGTGCCGTGCCATTCTGCGTGTTGCGGATGTCCTGTTCCAGCCCGCGAAGCTGGACGCGCATCTTCTCCGAGATGGAGTAGCCCGAGGCATCATCCCCCGCGCCGTTGATGCGCATGCCAGAAGAGACCTTCTTGAGGCTCTTGGAGAGGGCATTCGAGTTCTCGTTCAACTGGTTCAGCGTATTCACCGCCGACATATTGTTCTTTACCACCATTGCCATGGCTCATCGCTCCTTCGTTAAAATCCTCGCAATCCTTTTTTAATATATCGTAGAAAAGATAAAAAAACTTAAATCCTTTTCAAAATTTGTTGATTGGATGTATAGTATTATTATAATCTTATCTTCTGGAAAGGCGGTCTCCTCATGGAATTCATTCTGTTTCTTTTGATGGGCGTCGGTGTCGGCGTCTTCGGCTCCCTCGTGGGGGTCGGCGGTGGGCTCATCTGCGTGCCCGTGTTCATCTTCTTCCTGTCGTCGGGTGGCATCTATCCCTATTTCAGCACGGCAGCGCAGATTACCGGCACCTCCCTCGTCATCGTCCTGGCCAATTCCCTCTCGGGGGCGATTGCCTATGTGCGGCAAAGGCGGGTCTTCTTCCATGCCGCCATTCCCTTTGCCCTTGCCACCCTGCCCGGCGCCTTCCTCGGCTCCTACATCGTGGACAGGTTCTCCGTGGGCATGCTGAACCTTTACTACGGCATCTTCATGGGATGCATGGCTGTCATCATGTACTGGAACGCTACCCACGCGAAACATACGGACGTGCTGGAGCTGCCAAAGGATTTCCGCTACAACCGCAAGATCGGCATCGCCGCCAGCATGGGGGTTGGCTTCCTTTCCAGCATCTTCGGCGTGGGAGGCGGCATCATCCACGTCCCCCTCATGGTGTACCTGCTGGATTTCCCCGTCCACATCGCCACGGCCACCTCCTGCTTCATTCTCGCCGTCTCCGCCCTCGGCGGTGTCGCCACCCACATCCTGCTGAGTCACGTCATATGGATTCCCGCCCTCTGCATCAGCATCGGCGCCGCCATCGGTGCCCAGATCGGCGCAAGAATTTCCCGCAAGACCCGCTCCAGGACTATTCTCGTCCTTCTGGCAGCGGCCATGCTGTTCGTGAGCATCCGCCTGATTCTGTCCGGCAGCGCCAATTGATTTTCATGATTTCCTGCATCCATACACAAAAATCCTGATGGTCCCTCTCGCCATCAGGATTTTTCTATTCATTCTTTTCTGGAGTTTTGGGTTCAACGATACTCACATGATTCTTCCCTTGATGCTTTTTGGCATCATACAGTGCCCCATCCGCGCGGCTGAAGAGGCTCGCAGCATCATCCTCCGATGTCGCCTCGGTAACGCCAATGCTCGTGGTGATATGCTTCCCGTCCGGCAGGAAGTCCACTCCTGATACGTTTTGACGCACACGTTCGGCAATCTTGGCTGCGGCATTCACATCAATCCCTGCGAGAATGACGAAAAATTCATCCCCGCCCCAGCGTCCCGGCGCATCCATACGCCTGGTATTCTTGCGGAGCACATCCGCCACGAGTTTCAGCGCCTCATCCCCAACGGCATGCCCATAATTGTCATTGATTCCCTTGAAATTGTCAATATCCATCATGATGACCGACAAGGGCTGCCGGGATACCTTGGAAATCTCCAGGGAACGCTCCAATACCGCTTCCAGCTCGCCACGGTTCAGCAATGCCGTCAGGCGGTCCATCTGCGCCAGCTGTGCCAATCCCTGGTTCACGGTCTCCAGTTCCTGGGAAGTCGCCTTGATGAAATGCACCATATGCCGCATGACATGTGTCTGCCAGCTGAACTTCGTCCGAGTGGGCGGCAGTGGATCCGCGAGCTTCTCCGTGGGCTCGCCTTCCCGCATGCCCAAAAGCTCCAATGTCATATTGGAGATGAAAAGCTCCTTCCCCTCGCGGCGAAGTTCGCCAAAGGAATAGAACCCCGAAAAGGGGGCGAGTTCACGGCAGGCATCCATCTCCGCACCGATATCCGCACCGAGCAGGAACCATCTCGCCACACAGCTTGTCAGGAAAATCCCCTGGGGACGGAACAGCCGCATCTTCTTCCGCAGTGCACGAGCCTTCTCGAGAATGCCCTCCGGGTCGCCATAGGCAAAATGCAGGTGATCCCCCACCCGGATATTTGCATTGAACACCACGGCACCATCACTGCGGCAGCTGCGGGGATGCCTTGCCAGCGTCTTTTCCCCGCGCTCGAAGTAAACGGGAAAGGTCAGTGCCTCCCAGGAAAAGTCCTCGTTGTTCTTGATGCCCAGATATTTTTCATAGGCCTTTATGGCCGGAGCATTGTCGATCTCCGTAACGACGCAGGAACCGTCCATTCCCGTGACAACCATATCCCTGCCCAGGATTTCCCATCCAAAGCTCTCCAGGGAATTCACATGCAGATCTTTTCCACGCAAAACAAGGGCTGCCACTCCGGAGGTTATGACATCATCCGCTGTAAAGACACACCCTTGATGTCCCAAATAGTCCTCATCGGTCATGCCGCCGAAAAACTGGATTTCTTTGGGAGCCTCTGACAGTTTCTCCAGGATGTCCAATATGTTCAGGCTGCTGTCTACGAGCAGCAAGCCCACTGCCTTGACATCTTCCATTCCCCGCAGGCGCTCCAACAGGGACTGCCCGATTTCCCCGCTGCTCAGGAAGCGGCTCGGAAATGCCACCACCTCTGCGCTGGCTTCCTCAAAGAGGCTAAAGGACACAGAAACACCCTGCTCAATAATGAAGTCATCTGCAACACTCAGTGCTGTAAATCCTCCAATGATGTGCGCATCCGGCAGGAACCCATGGAGCTTCTGCACCATGTCCTCCATGTTCACACGCTTCACCTTCGTGCCGAACACGGTAACGAGAATCGAGGAAATCACAGGAATCTTTGCCATTTTCCGGCTGGCATCCTGCAGCATATCCATAAACTCGTCATTGGTCCTCACCACATACGACAGTTGTTTCATTTCGTCACCTCCTTGTCTTTGCAAGCAAAAGAGTCTCACAGGTATCTTATCACAACACAAAAATATGTCAAGATTGCCCAATCTATAAGCAAACTCCGTGCGAAACTGTGTTTCGCACTACGCCCTTACACGAAATCTAAAGCTCATCTGCGTCCTGTGGACTTGATTCGCTAAGATTTCATAGTAAACGGGAGGTTCCCCCCACGGAAGACCTCCCATATCGCTATTTCTTTGCAGCGGCATCCCAGCCCGTCTGCAATGCCTTCATATTCTGTTCCACCGTATGGGGCGGCACACGATGAGCCACGGACTGTTTGACCGTCTCGAAATTCACCAGGTCCGTGAGGCGTGCAATTGCCCCCAATGCCACGATATTGGCAAAGAGCGCCTTGCCCACCTGCTCCACCGCCAGCTTCGTGATGGGGATGCGGATGACATTCGGGAAATCCGGCGGCTCGGGCACGAGATCGGTATCGAGCACCAGAAGCCCATCCGGATTCAAATCCGTATAGTATTTATCAGCGGCCTTCTGCGTCATGGCGAGGACGATATCGGGCTGCTCCACATGGGGATGATAGATGGGCGCATCATCGATGATGACCTCGGCCTTCGAGGCCCCGCCGCGTGCCTCCGGCCCGTAGGACTGGGACTGTGCCGCTTCCTTGCCCTCTGCCACGGCGGCCTCGGCAAAGATGATAGCCGCCGTAATCACGCCCTGCCCGCCGGAGCCGGACAACCTGAGCTGTTTTCTCATGACTTCGTTCCCCCTATCCTCTGAATGAGCCCCTCATAGGCATCGCCGTAATCTTCATAGCTGCTGTCGAGGAAGACACCGATGGGGAATTTCTCGTCGGTCTTCTGCTCCTCCGGCATCTTGTCCCATGCCGCTTTCATGACAGCGTTGTCGCGCATCCAGGCCAGCATGTCGGCAGGGCTTCCCATCTTGTTCTTGCGCCCGTAAGCCGTGGGGCATTGCACCACGGCCTCGATGAAGGAGAATCCCTTGTTCCGGATGCCGCCGGCAATCATGTCCGTGAGGTGCTTCACATGGAAGGCTGTGGAACGTGCCACATAGGTGGCCCCCGCCGCCCCTGCCAGATCGCAGGCATTGAAGGGCCGGTCCACGGAGCCGTAAGGCGCAGTGGTGGCCTTCTTGCCCGTTGGAGTCATGGGAGATGCCTGGCCGCCCGTCATGCCGTAGATGTTGTTGTCGAAGAGCACCACCGTAAGGTCCACATTCCTGCGGCAGCCGTGGATGAAATGGTTGCCGCCGATGGCGGTGCAATCGCCGTCCCCCGTGATGACGATGACATTGAGCTCGGGATTGGCGAGCTTCACGCCTGTGGCGAAGGGTATGGCGCGGCCATGGGCCGTGTGCAGGGTGTCAAAGTCCATGTAGCCGGAGGCGCGGGAAGAGCAGCCGATGCCGGACACGATGACGGTGTTGTCCTGGCTGAGCCCCTCTTTCTCGATGGCCTGGACGATGGCCTTCATGACAATGCCATTGCCGCAGCCGGGACACCAGAGATGCGGCAGGCGGTTCTGGCGAAAATATTTCTCATAGCTTCTTTCCATTACGCATCCCTCCTTGCACACATTTCATCAATTGCCGCTTCGATTTCCTTCGGCTCAAAGGATTTCATATTGTACTTCCCGCAGAGTTCCACGAGGCATTTCCCTTGGGCGGCACGGCGCACCTCATGGACGACCTGCCCGTAGTTGAGTTCTGCCACCAGGATGCCCTTGACCTTTGCAGCCAGCTTCTCAATGACTTTGTCCGCAAAGGGCCAGATGGTCATGAGACGCAGGAGGCCGACCTTCTTCCCGGCCCCGCGGGCGTTCCTGACCGCCTCGTAAGCCGTGCGGGCCGTGCCGCCGAAGGCAACCACGGCATACTCCGCATCCTCCATGAAATACTCCTCGGTATGGATGATTTCCTCCCCTGCACATGCAATCTTCTCATGCAGGCGGCGAATGGATTCCTCCGTCACCTTCGGGCTGCCCACAGGGAAGCCCGTGGCATCATGCAAAAGCCCTGTCACATGGATATGGTAGCCCTTGCCGAAGTCTGCCACGTTGGGCACGAGATCCTCATCGGGCGCATAGGGCTCATAGCCCTCCGCCCGGGTCTTCTTCGGCTTGCGCCGCTCATAGACCTCCACGCTGTCGGGAAGCTCCACCTTCTCGCGAAGATGCCCGATGATTTCGTCCATCAGCAGGATAACCGGCGTGCGGAACCGCTCGGAATAGTTCACCGCCATCACCGTGGCATCATAGGTCTCCCGAACGCTCCAAGGTGCCAGGGCAATCATGGGATGGTCGCCATGGGTTCCCCAGCGCACCTGCATGACATCCGCCTGGGAAGGCGCTGTCGGCTGTCCCGTGGAAGGGCCCACGCGCTGGACATTCACGAGGACGCAGGGAATCTCCGCGCATGCAGCATAGCCGATGAGCTCCTGCTTCAACGAGAAGCCCGGGCCGGAAGTCGCATCCATGGATTTCAGTCCTGCAAGGGAGGCCCCAAGAATGGCGCCCATGCTGCCGATCTCGTCCTCCATCTGGATAAATTTCCCGCCATACTGGGGCAAAAGCTTTGCCATGGTCTCCGCAATCTCTGTGGATGGCGTAATGGGATACCCCGCAAAGAAGCGGACCCCTGCAGCAATCGCGCCCTCCGCGCAGGCCTCATTTCCCTGCATCAGTCTTGCCTTGCTCATTTCGCCGCCTCCTTCTTGTCCACGAAAATCGCGTAATCCGGGCAGCGCAGCTCGCACTGGCCGCAGGCAATGCACGCCTCGCCATTCACGACCTGTATCTTGCCCAGTTCATCCACTGCCAGCACCTGCTTGGGGCAAAAGGCAGCGCAAATGCCGCATCCCTTGCACCGTTCCAGCTTGATGGTGATGTCTGACTTCATCGCAGTCCCTCCTATATGCACAAGATTCCATGCGCCATATGCTATTCGCGCATAGAACATATGCCAATCTTGTAATACACCATAACATCATAACAGATATGGCAAAAAAAATCCACCCTTTTTACAGGATGGAAATGTATACAAAAAAATGAATCAATCCTTCTTGTCCTCACTAGTGGGGAAGTATTTTGCCTCCCCACTCTCGATGTAAAGCAGGAACTTGTTGATTTCATCCCCGCTCCATCCTTTGGCCTGAAGCCACAGTATCATCCGTGCCACTTCCTGCATGTTCATGTCGTCTCCTACTTTCAAAGTGTTTCATAGCGCGGGTGCTCCTTGACATATTCCACGGGACGCGACCAGTCCACGTGGACCTGCGTCTCGTTCCAGAGCCTGGTCAAGGCCAGCTTGAAACTCTCCTCATCCGCCAAGGGGTCCACCAGTTCCTTCGTAAAATCCATCAAGGTCTCATGAGGCACTCCCATCTCGTGCTTCGCTGCCAGATACTCCTCCGTCAGCCGCTTGCCTTCCTCATTCGCCAGCACCACATTCGCCTTCTTCTCCGTCGCACTGTACTCGATATATCCCAAATCCCTGCCATAGCTGATTGCCACGCTGTATGTGATCTCCATCAATGCTCACCCTTCCATAAAATGACCTTTTTGATTATTATAACGCAATTGTTCAGGTTTTGCCAACAGCAAAACATTCCGATTAGCGTTTCGACAGGCTTGTCCTGTCATAACAGGTTATAACAGGGGATTCAGATTTTGCCAAAGGCAAAATATACCCGAATTTTTTCAAGAAATTGCCAAAATTTCTGCCGATATGCCATAAATCCAGTATTGTCAAGACTTGCGCCCACTCTTTTTTTATGCTATGATACTTTTAAAGAAGGAACTGCCTGGGATGTGCGTGGACTTTCATATATGTCTAACCTACATTTTTTACAGGGAATCCGATTTGAATCCGACGGATGCTGGATCGTCCCGAACGAATAGCAGAAAGCGGACTTAGGATACCCACCTGCGAGTCGCAGGTTCTAGACATAAGAGAGGAACGGCATCCTGGACCCCTTTCTTGGAAGGGATTGCTGACAGATATGGCAGTCCCTTTTCTCGACACTTTCAAAGAACAGCCCTGCTATTTGTCCGGGGCTGTTTTTTTGCGCTTTTATCAAATCTCCTGCGCCAGCCGTTCCGCCAACAGCGTATAGCGTTTCCTCGTGCGGTCGTTCATCACTGCCGTATGGAGTGCCGCCCGGGAGCCCAGAAGAATCACGAGTTTCTTTGCCCGCGTCACTGCCGTGTAAAGCAGATTCCTCTGGAGCATGATATGGTGGCCGGGCACGAGAGGCAGGAGAATGACGGGATACTCGCTGCCCTGGCTCTTGTGGACGCTCATGGCATAGGCCAGCTGCAGCTCGACAAGCTCGCTCCGCTCGTAGTCCACCGCCTGCTCCTCGCTGTAGCGCACGGTGACATGGTCTTCCTCCATCGCGGTGATAAACCCGATATCCCCGTTGAACACCTGCTTCGTGTAATTGTTCTTCGTCTGCATGACCTTGTCCCCCAGGCGAAAGACCTGGACACTGTTCACGAACTCCGGTTTCTCCGGCGACCTCGGGTTGAGTGCTGCCTGCAGGCGGCGGTTGAGGCTATCCACCCCGCAGTCCTGCCGATGCATGGGGGAAAGCACCTGCACATCGGACAGGGGCGAAAATCCCATGCGCGGCAAAACACCGGTGCAAAGCTCCACGATCATGTCCGCCGTCCCGGCAGAATCATTGTTCTCAAGGAAGCGGAAATCCCCCTGGAGCGAGCATTGGGGAAGCCTCCCCCCATTGATAGCATGGGCGTTCAATACAATGGTGCCCGCCCCGTCCTGCCGAAAGACCTCGGTCAGGCAGACGCTTGGGATGACACGGGAACGCAGGATATCCTTGAGCACAGAGCCTGGACCTACCGCCGGCAGCTGGTCGACATCCCCCACGAGGATCACATGGCACCCATCGGGCACGGCCTCCAGGAAATGCTGCATGAGAACGATATCCATCATGGAAACCTCGTCCAATATGATGGCATCCGCCTCCAACTGTTCCTCGGAATCCCTGGCGAACACGGAACCCCCGTCCTGCTGCCCGCCGCCCTGGGCCTCCAGGAGGCGGTGCACCGTCATCGCCCTGCGTCCTGTCGCCTCTGCCAGACGCTTCGCCGCCCGTCCCGTCGGTGCCCCCAACAGGATTTCCAGCCCCTGGGCCTCCAGCATCTCAAGCATCCCCCGAACCACCGTGGTCTTGCCCGTGCCCGGGCCTCCCGTAAGCACAAAGATCCCATGCACCAAAACGGATGCCATGGCCTCCCTTTGCTTGCCGGCAAGCTCCATTCCCGTGTTTCTTTCCCATTCCTCCACGAGACGATAGGGATCTTCCACTGCCAGGGGCTCCGCCGCCCTTTGCAGATAAAGCAGCTTCTCCGCTGTCTTTTTCTCCGCAACATAGAGCCAGGAAGGATAGACAAGATTTTTCCCGCCCATGTATTCCACTGCCAGACGGTTCAAGGACAACTGTTTCTTCAAAACCTCCCGAACATTTTCAGCATCCACCTGCAAGAGTTTGGCTGCCCTTTCCACCAGGGCACCATCGGGAATGCAGCAATGCCCCGAAAGGGAAATCTGCTGCAGGGCGTAATCAATCCCCGCAGCAACCCGCGCCCCATCGTTTTTCTCCACACCGATGCTGGCGGCGATGGCATCTGCCGTCAAAAAACCGATGCCATCCACCTCCTGGGCCAGCTGGTAGGGATGGTTTTCCAGCACATCAATGGCAAAGGAACTGTACTGCTTGAAGATGCGCGCTGCATAGGAGCCGGACACGCCATGTTCCTCCAGCCACAGCATGATGTCCCGGAGCTCCGACTGCTGCCGGTAGGATGCCGCAATCTTTTCCGCCGTTTTTTTCCCGATGCCGGGAACCTGCTCCAGGAGACGGGGCTTCTTTTCGATGATATCCAGGGTGTCCGCGCCAAACTTTGCCACGAGCTTCTGCGCCATGACCGGGCCGACACCGTCGATGACGCCGGAGGCAAGAAATCTTTCGATGCCCTCCACGCTGGTGGGAGCCGCAATCCTCATGCCCGTCGCCCTGAACTGGTCGCCAAAGCGCGGATGCACCACCCACTGCCCCCTGAGAGACACCTGCTGTCCCACCAGAGGCGGCACCGAACTCACTGTGACATTCACGCGCCCGTGCTGTTTCAAGGGGCGCAGGCGGAACACGGAAAACCTGCCGTCATCGCTGGCAAAGACAATGCTGTCCACAACCCCCTCAAGCTCCTCTGCCGTTTCCATTCCCGGCAGGGCATCCTGCGTCACCATGAATGCTCCCCTTTCATGTCAGGCTTTCCGTAAGCCGCTCCCATTTCGCGTAGCGTTCCTCGATTTCCTTTTCCTTTGCCGCATAGGCCTCGGCAATCGCCTGGCTCTTGGCTGGATCGGCCTGCAGCTCCGGCTGGTTCATCTCGAACTCCAGTCCCTTGAGCTCCGCCTCCGCCATGGCGATTTCCGCCTCCGCCCTCTGAATGAGCTCCTGCCTCTTCGCCTCGCTCATGCCCTGGAGAGCATTGCGCTGTGACGTGTCCTTCCTTTCCCGTTCCCCCGAAGCATCCCCCTGCCCCGAAACAACAGGCCTCCTGCTCTCGGCAGATTCCCCTTCCCCCTTGCGGGCAGGATTCCTTTCCGCCTCCTGCCCCTGTGCGGCCTCCTGCAGCTCCTCCTCTTTCTTCATGCGGTAGTAGCTGTAGCCCCCGCCGTACTCCGTGAGCCTGCCATGCTCCAGTTCCAGGGTGCAGTTCGCCACCTTGTCGAGGAAATACCGGTCATGGGACACGACGAGGAAGGTACCGGGAAAGGCCATGAGCGCCTCCTCCACCGCCTCCTTCGCCGGGATGTCCAGATGGTTGGTCGGCTCGTCCAGCACGAGGAAATTCGCCCCTGTGAGCATGAGTTTCAAAAAGGCCAGCCGCGACTGCTCCCCGCCCGAAAGCTCTCCGATGCGACGATAGACCTCATCGCCATGAAAGAGGAAGGCTCCCAGGTACTTGCGCGCCTGCTCCTCGGTGATGCCGTACTCATAGAGGATTTCATCGAGAACCGTATTCTCCGGATGCAGTCCCTCATGCTGCTGGGAGAAATACCCGGGCTTCACGCGGCTGCCGAGCTTCACACGGCCTCCCGCCGCTTCCAGTTCCCCCAGGAGGATCTTCAGCAGAGTCGTCTTGCCCGCCCCGTTGGGTCCCACGAGAGCGACACCGTCCCCCTTGCGGATGAGCAGGTCCACATGGGAAAAGAGCTCCTGCTTTCCAAAGCCCATGGAGACATCCTCCATCTCGGCCACCCGCTGGGCGCACTCCGGCGGCGCATTCAAGGCAAAATAATTGAAGGTGGCTGCCTCCGGCGGCAGGACAATGCGCTCCAGACGGTTGAGCTGGCTCTGCCGCCCCCTCGCCTGCTTTGACTTGATGCCCGCCCGGTAGCGCCGGATGTATTCCTCCGTCTTCCGGATGTGCTCCTGCTGCTTCTCATAGGCAGACTGCAGGGCGGCGCGACGCTCCGTCTTCACCTTCATGAAATACGTATAGTTCCCCTCATAGCTCGTGACCGTTTTCCCCGCCAGCTCGATGATGCGCGTCGCCACCCGGTCCAAAAAGAAACGGTCGTGGGAGATGATGAGCACCCCTCCGCGATAGTTCGCGAGAAACCCTTCCAGCCATTCGATCATCCGGATGTCCAGATGGTTGGTCGGCTCATCCAGAAACAGGAAGTCCGGCTCCCGAAGAAGCGCCTTCGCCAGGCAGATGCGCGTCCTCTGCCCCCCGGAGAAATGGCTGACATCCTTCCCGAAGTCCTCTTCCGTGAAGCCAAGGCCGAAGGCGATGCGGCGGATGCGGCTCTCGTAGTCATAGCCGCCCAAGATCTCAAACCGCTCCACAATGCGGCCGTACTGCTCCAGCGCATCGGCATCGTGACCCATGCCGATGCGCTTTTCCAGTTCCTTCTTCCGCTCCCCCAACTCAATGATATCCTCAAAGGCTCTCCTGAACTCCTCGTAAAGGGAGCCTTCCCCGAATCTCGCCTGCTGCTCCACATAGCCAATGGTATCCGCGCTGTCGAACTGGATGCTTCCCGCATCATATTCCTCCTGCCCCAGGAGGATGCGCATGAGCGTCGTCTTTCCTGCCCCGTTCGCTCCCACGAAGCCCACCTTGTCGCCCCGCGTTACCTCGAACCGGACATCGTGGAACAATTCCTCTATGCCAAAGGATTTTGCCAATCCCTGAACTTTCAACTTTCCCAAAGCTTCCCCTCAATCTCCCTGCTTCACATAATCGCGCCCGATATTGACCACGGCCTGGTTCTTTCCGCCCCCGTCCATGATGATGCACCGGAAGGGCATTCCATAGAACACGTCGGTATTGCGGCTCGATGTGGTGATCGTCGTCTGCTCCTTCGAATCCGTCTTGCCCGTCTCCACCCCGGAAATGACAAAGCCCTTGCGCTGAAGGATGCCTGCCACCTCGGCACCGGCACCGTTGATGCCGCTGGAGTTGATGACCATGACCGATATCTCCTCCGGTTTCATGGGGTTGTCATCCGCCTCCCGCACCGCATCCCTTGCAGCCTTTTCCTCGGCCTTCCCCGGGGTGCTCTCCGCCGCACTGGCAATCTGTATGCCCTTCGGCAGATCCTTCTCATACTCCTCCTGGGCCTTCTCCGCCGATGCGAGAAGTTCCTCCGTCACCGGCTCTCCCAGGGCTTCTGCCATAATCTTCCTGAGTTCCTTGATGTCCGGGATCCAATAACTGATATCCTCGAAAAAGGCCGGCCTGCCCGGAACCATCTGAGCGCTGACCCCATGGTCATGCACCTGCTTCAACTCGTTGGCAAAGGCCAGCAATTCTGTCAGGGACATGTCCGTCTCCAAGGCCTTGCCGGCCTCTTCCACCACCCCGGGCAGCCGCGGCAGTATCTGCGGCGAGATTACCTTTTCAAGAACCGCCTTCATGAACTTCTGCTGGCGCCCGATGCGCCCGATGTCCCCCTCGCCGTCACGGTAGCGCACATACTGGATGGCACGCTCCCCGTCCAAGTGCTGCTCCCCCGGATAAAGGTCGATGATGAGGCCGCCGTCATCATCCCAGGGATCCTCATAGTACATCCGTTTCTCCACATCGATATCCACGCCCCCGATGGCATCAATGATGCGCTCGAAGGCCTTGGTGTCAATGAGCAGATAATGATCCATCGGCACGCCCAAAAGGTTTTCCACGGCACTTTGGGAGAGCTTATGCCCCCCGTAGGCATAGGCGTGGTTGATCTTGTCGTAGCCATTCCCCTTGATTTCCACGCGGGTATCCCGGGGAATGGACAGCAAAGAGCCCTTGCCCTCATTTTCATCCAGGGATGCCACCATGAGCGTGTCGCTGCGCCCGGCATCGTCCTCCCGCCGATCCACACCAAGGATCATCACATGGAGGATATGCTGCTTTTTCCCAAAATCCAGTCCGCCAGCCCATTTCGCCTGCTGTTTCCCAAAATGCGCTCCTGCAAGCGCCACCAAAATGACGAGCAGGGCGGCAACCAGCCACTTCACTCTTGTATAATTGCGCTTCTTCTGGCGCGTCTTTCGCATAATAAATCTCCTTTATCGTGAGGCGTGTTGATACCCAGTATAGCAAATATCCTCTTGCTCTGCAATAACAGCAAGCCCTCAAAAGGCCAGGAAATTATAGATAAAATCCATCACAAACGCCTTTAAATTTTCATAAAATTCATGTATAATACAGATATAATTGACATTTTCTTAAGGGGTGTTATTCTTGTTAAGCATACCTGTCAAGAGTCTCAAGGAGAATATGGTTGTTTCCCAGAGCATCTACAACAAGAGCGGCGGTGCCTATCTCGTCAAGGGGCATCCACTCACGGGACAGTACATCAATCGTCTGAAAAACATCGGCATCCCTTCCGTCTCCGTCACTTCGACGAACCCGAAATTCCGCCTGACTCCTCCGGAGGACATCGTTCGGGAAGACACGAGGGTCAATGCCATCCAACGTGTCTGCACGGTTTTCGAAAGCCTCTCCCAGACCGGGGAACTGGATGCAGAGACTCTGCAGGATGTCTCTGACCACATCATCCTCGATGTCATCCAGCGCCATGCAAGCCTCGTGCAGCTCACGGACATCCGCCTGCACGACACCTATACCTTCGCCCACAGCGTCAATGTGGCCGTTCTCTCAGCGGTGCTTGGGTTCCTCTGCCGCTACAAGGAAAGGGAGCTCTCCATACTGACCCTTGGGGGGCTTCTCCACGACATCGGCAAGATCAAGATTTCCCCCAAGATTCTCAACAAGCGCAGCCGCCTGGACAATGAGGAATTCTCCATCATGAAGAGCCATACGCTGGAAGGCGCCCACCGCATCCATGAGATGGGCACCATGCTCCCCTCCTCCAGTCTCCTCTCCGCCATCGCCGCCCAGCACCATGAGCGGATCGACGGGAAGGGATACCCACGCCAGCTGGCGGGCAGCCAAATCCATCGCTTTGCGAAAATCGTCTCCATTGCCGACGTCTATGACGCCCTTACCAGCGAACGCCCCTACAAGAAAGCATACACGCCCTCCATAGCCCATAACATCATGAAAAAGACAGGACAGGGACAGTTCGACGAGGAACTTCTGGACCTTTTCTTCAACAACGTGGCCATCTACCCTGTCGGCACCGTCCTCAAGACCTTTTACGGGTACGGGATCGTCACGAAATGCGAGTTCGGCCACACGGAAACCCCCATCATCTGCCTCTTTGCCGACAAAAAGAAAAAGCCCCTCCCAAACCCGGTCCACATCAACCTGAAGGACGATGGCCCGGGTGCCATAGAGCAGGAGATTTCCGGCATGGATCTCATGTACTTCACCCATGACCTCAACATCGACCCATCCATCTATCTCACAGAAAACCAGCCTCCCAAAAAGAATACATAAAATTACTTTGAAATTGCTTTGAAATTTGCCTGGATTTGAGCTATGATATAGGAAATACGAATTTCCAAGGAGTGTTGAGCTTGTTACGCATACCAGTCAAAAAGCTCAAGGCAGGCATGGTCGTCTCCCAGAGCATCTACAACAAGACAGGCGGCAGCTATCTGGTCAAGGGGCAGCCATTGACCGCCCAATACATTCAGAAGCTGAAGAAAATCGGGATTCCTTCGGTATCGGTCACCTCGACGAACCCAAACTTCAAGCTTGCGCCGCCTGCTGATATCGTGCAGGAAACCACCCGCGTCAATGCCATCCAGCGCATCTTCGATGCTTTCCAGGATGTGGAGAACTCGGGGCGTCTGGATGTGGATGCCGTGCAGAACGTATCTGACCACATCCTTCTCGATGTCATCCAGCGCAAGGAAAACCTCGTGCAGCTCACGGACATCCGTCTGCACGATACCTACACCTTCGCCCATAGCGTCAATGTGGCCATCCTCTCTGCCATGCTTGGGCTTCTCTGCCATTACACGAAGCAGGACCTCGCCTTGCTGACACTTGGGGCGCTTCTCCACGACCTCGGCAAGATCAAGGTTTCCTCGAATATCCTCAACAAAACCAGCCGCCTCAACAACGAGGAATTTTCCATCATACAGAACCACCCCATGGAAGGTGCGCGCCGCATCCACGAAATGGGAAACCTGCTGCCTTCTCCTGCAATTCTCGCCGCCATCGCGGCGCAGCACCATGAGCACATCGACGGGAAGGGCTATCCCCAGCATTTGACCGGGGACCAGATTCATCGTTTTGCCAAGATCGTCGCCATTGCCGATGTCTACGATGCCCTCACCAGCGAGCGCCCCTACAAGAAGGCCTATACCCCTTCCATCACCCACAATATCATGGTAAACGTGAACAAGGGGCAGTTCGACACGAATCTCTTGAAGCTCTTCTTCAACAACGTGGCCATTTATCCTGTCGGCACACTCCTCAAGACCGTCTATGGCTTCGGCATCGTCACGAAATGCGAGTTCGGCCGGACAGAGACCCCCTGCGTCTGCATCTTTGCCAATACCGAGGGGAAAATGCTGGAGGATCCCGTTCGCATCGATTTGAAGAATGATGGCCCCCGGGCCATCGAAATGGAGATTTCCGGCATCGAGCTTATGCATTTCATCCATGAGCTCGGCGTAGATCCCACCATGTACCTCACGGAAGAATGACAGCATCACCGGAACAAGCGATAACACATGATACAGGAAGGCCATCGCCGACAACAGGAAGGACTGTTGCCGGCGATGGCCTTTTCGATGTTATTTCTTATCTTTCTTGTCGTTTTTGTCATTCTTGGGCGCGGGCTTCGCATTCTTCACAACGGAATCCGGAATCTTGATCCCGGATACCTGGTTATACTGGCTGCCCTTTATGGAAATCGTCAATTTCGCATCGGTCAGCGCCATTGCAACGAAGGCCTTGGTCTTCCCATCGATCCCCGGATTGCTCATCACCGATGCCATGACATTTGCGATGGGCTGCGTCAAATCTGCCTTGGCAGAAACCACATGGTTCGTCGCCTTGTCTACCGTCACCTCATACTCCACGTCGCCCATGCCGCCGAGGATGTTGAAGATCTCCTGCACATCCTTCTCATGCTTGTCTCCCAGCTTCATGGTCGATTTCACATATTTCCCAAAGGAACTCCAGAACTTGGCCGTATCGATGGTCGCAACATAGGTCTGCTGCTGCGCATCACCGTCTCCAAGGCGCACCGCTTCGTCGATATCCTTCATTTCCTCGGCAAGAGCCTGATAAGCAGGGCTGTCCTTCTCTACCTTGGCCTCTTTCTCCTTGGAGCACACATCCTTGTACCACTTGCCCTTGTCCTGGTAATACAGGATGTAGTTCTTCCCGTCTTCCGTGGTATAGAAGGGATACTCCATCGTCGTGGGGTTCTTCGGGTCGCTTACCGTCATCTGGAACTTCCCCTGGGAAGCAAAGGCATCCTTCGCCGAAAAGTCCACGTTGAGCTTGCCGCTTGCATCCGCGAACATCGTATCCACCGCGAACTCCAGTTCCACAGTCCCGCTCTTCACGTCCTCCATCGCCTTGTATGCCGACTCCAGCTGCTCCTTCGCCATGGCATCCGGCTCTGCCGCAAGCCCTTGCGCCGGATGGACGAGCAACACTGCCGCCATCAGCAGGGACAGGAACCACGCCTTCATCATGCTAATCTCTTTTTTCTCTCTCATCCGAATCTCTCCTTACGTCTTGTCAATAAATTACGGGCAGGCCAGCAAATACCAGTCTGCCCGTCTACTCCCAAATACACAACAACAGGAATGTTCCGTCAGCCTTCCGCCGTCGTGGCAGCACCGCTCAGTTCCTTGGCGCGGTCATCAAAGCGTTTCATGATTTCCGCATGGGTGTCCTTGGTGATCTGCGGCATATCCTTGGCCCCAAAGTAATCCTTGAAAGCCACGCCTGCCTGCTCAAATCCCTTCTCCACGGCGGAACGCATCTGCTCCAGCTTCTCCGGGTCGTTTCCGGCAAGTGCGGAAGCCAGGCCAAAGATGCGGTCAGACACGGCACTCACCGACCAGTCGCCGCCCTCGCTGATGGCAGCTTCTGCCTCCTCCGGAGTCGTGGCTACCTCGGGCATGGCAAAACGGGAAGTGTCGATCTCCACACCGCCAAAATTCAGCTTGCCTACATTGTTGTCAAGATAGTCCTGCAGCTTCTCATTGTTCGCCGACATCAAATCGATCATGAACTGCAGGGACTTCTGCTGCACGTCCGCCTGCAATGCCTGGATTTCATCCGCCGTGAGACCCTTGGCCTTGGTATCCTTCGCCTGTTCTGTCTCATTGGCCTGTTTCGCCGCATCGGAAATATTTACCGTATACGCCTCTCCTGCCGTATCCTTCTCTGCATCTTCCGATGCCGCAGCATTCGTGAGGGTTTCCACATCCGCTGTCTTCTTCGCCGAACCCGCCTGGTACGCATTCATCATAGCGTTGGACTGGGTGGTTGACATTGCTCCTACATCCATGTTCATCTTCCTCCTTCATCCTGGATACAAACATCGGTTCCCGTCCTATCGGCTAGCAATTTCCAAGAAACGGAACCCCTTCTCTTTATATTATCGTCGATTTTGGAAAAAAAGTAAAGGGAAATCGTCGGAAAACGACGAAGATTTTTACGCCCACACAAAGTCCCCGCCCTGACGATTCCCATAGTCAGCCTCCCACCTGATACATGTACCTCGCATCCCGGACCTCTTCTCCCGATTCCTCGAGGAAGGAATGGGCCTTCGGCTTCCGGCGGATCGCCCGGGCAAGGGCTTTCGCCAGATCCCCATCCTCAGCCCCGCTGCGCAGGAGCACCCGGACATCAAGGCCGGTCCCGGCATAGAGGCAAAGCTTCAGGAATCCCCCCGCCGTCAGGCGGACGCGGTTGCAGGCAGCGCAGAACTTATGCCCCAAGGCATCAATAAAGCCCACCTGCCCACGAAAACCGGACATGCGGACATACTCCGCCGGCCCCTGGAGGCTGCTGCTTCGTTCCACCGGCAGAAGGGCGCCATATTCCTCCGAAAGCCGATTCCGCACCTCATCCATGGGAATGCCATGCAGCCCCGCCTCGAAACCGCCCCCGACGGGCATGAGCTCAATGAACCGGACCTTGACATCATACTGCCTCGCCAGCCCTGCCAGCTGCACAATATCCTCCTCGTTCACCCCGGCAATCGGCACGCAATTCAGCTTGATATCCTCAAAACCTGCGGAAAACAACGCCTCCAATCCTTCCCGCACCGACGGCAGCAAGGCGCGGCGCGTGAGGAAGGCAAAGGCCTCCTCCCGCAAGGTATCCACACTTACGTTGACGCTGTCAAGGCCCGCGTCTTTCAATTGCTCCGCCATGGAAGACAGCAGGACCCCATTCGTCGTCATTGCCACATGCTCAATGCCCTGCACGCCCTTGATGCGGCGAACAAAGTCCACAATCCCAGGCCGGATCAGCGGTTCCCCCCCTGTCAGCCGCACCTTGCGGATCCCCAGCTGTGCCAAAGCACGGACCACCCGAAGGATCTCCTCATAGGTCAGGACATCCCCATGCCTGAGTTTCTTTACCCCATGTTCCGGCATGCAGTAACGACAGCGAAGATTGCAGAGATCCGTGACGGAAATTCGCACATATTCGATGTTCCTCTGAAAACAATCCCGCATAACACACCTCACAAAAGAAAAGGCTGCTTTTCCGCAGCCAGCGCAAAAGCAGCCCCATCCTTTTTTGCTCCACGGACAAATTACAGGACCTTCTGGAGATACGCCTTGATCTCGTCGCCATCCTCCATCTTCATGACATCGGCAAGGATGTCCTTCGCCTTGATGGAGCTGACGGAGCGGAGCTTCTCCTTGACACGCGGAATGGAAGGTGCGCTCATGGAAAGCTCGGAGATGCCCATGCCCATCAGCAGGACTGCCGCATAGGGATCGCTTGCCATCTCACCGCACATGCCGGCCCAGATATTGTTCTCACGGGCAGACTCAATGGTGAGCTTGATGAGGCGCAGCACGGCAGGATTGAAGTGATTGTAGAGATAGGCGATGCTGGAATTGCCACGGTCAACAGCCAAGGTGTACTGCACCAGGTCGTTGGTGCCGATGCTGAAGAAATCGACGTATTTCGCGAGGACCGGGGTCATGATCGCGGCTGCCGGAGTCTCTACCATGATGCCCAGCTGGACATTATCGGAGTATTTCTTGCCCTCGTGGGCGAGCTCCACCTTGGCCTCGGCCACAAGATTCTTGACCTGCAGGAACTCCGAGACATTGATGACCATCGGGACCATGATGGCCGCCTTGCCGAAGACGCCCGCACGCAGGATTGCCTTGAGCTGCGGCATGAAGAGATCCTTGCGCTTGAGGCTGATGCGAACCGCACGATAGCCCAGGAAGGGGTTGTCCTCGGGGGGAATGTTGAGATAGGGAAGAGGCTTGTCGCCGCCAATGTCCATCGTGCGGATGACGCAAATGTTGCCATCGCACTTCTCGACGGCTTCCTTGTATGCCTTGAACTGGTCTTCCTCATTGGGAATGTCCTGACGGCCCATGAAGACGAACTCCGAGCGGAACAGCCCGACACCCTCGCAGCCATAGGTCTTGGCGTTGTCCACATCCATATGGGACCCAATGTTTGCAACGAGTTCCACGCGAACGCCATCCGTGGTGACGGCGGGGAGATCCCTGAGGGCCGCATAATGCGCCTTGAGCTCCTCCTGCTTCTTGAGCTTCTCATTATATCCTGCGCGATCCTCATCCGACGGACGGATCAGGATATCACCCGTCTCGCCATCAATGATGGCCTCGTCACCATCGCCGATCTTCGTGATATCCTCGCCGACTCCCACAATCGTCGGGATGGCGCGGGCCTTGGCAATGATGACCGCATGGGCCGTCGTGCTGCCGGCGCCGAGGATGACGCCAGCAATCTTGTCCGTGGGAAGCCCTGCGATAACAGAAGGCTCGATTTCCTTGCCGCAAAGGATCACCGCCCCATCGCCCAGTTCCGGCTCGGGAACACCGAGGATGTACTTTGCGATGCGCTTGCCAACGTCACGAAGGTCCACGGCACGGGCGGCGAAATACTCATCTTCCATCTGCTCGAAAATCTGCGCCTGCTCCTCCGCTGCCTTGAGCACAGCATCGGGGGCATTGCCGGACTCCTCCACCTTGCTGAAGATGTTGTCGCCCAACGCAGGATCCTGCACCATCATGCGATGCGCTTCCATGATGGCTGCCTGCTCCGGCATTTCCTGGGCCTGCAGTTTTTCGATGTTCTTCTGCAAAGTCTCGGCTACGGCTGCCAAGGCATCCTCTGCCTTTTTCCGTTCGGCTTCCTTGTCCAAAGGCTTGTAATTCACGAGATAGCCATCCAGGTTCTGCCCGGCCAGCATGATCTTGCCCATCGCGATTCCCGATATTACGCCTTTTCCGCGCAATTTCTCTGCCATTTCGCATTCCCCTCTTTCCATCATTGTCCCAAAATTCGCTATCATCTTCAAACAACAACAGACCGAACGCACTTCCCATAGATATCGCGAACGGCCTGTCTTTCTCTTCTTGTGACGTTCCCGGGGGCATTCCCCCGCCCCCAGGAAACATCCTGTCAAACGCTGCTCACTCCTCGCCGAACTTGGACTCGACAAGATCCTTCAATGCCTTGACAGCATCTGCCTCATCCGGCCCATCGGCGCAGATCGTGATTTCCGTCCCCTTCACCAGCCCCATGCTCATGATCATGAGTATGCTCTTGGCATCTACCGTCTTGCCCTTCGCCTTGATCTGGACTTTGGACTTGAACTTCGTTGCTGTCTGCACGAAAATAGATGCGGGGCGGGCATGAATACCAGTCTTGTTTTCAATCGTAAGCGTTTCTTCGGTCATTGAAATCTCTCCCCATTCCTGAATATAGTAGAACAATCCGCCATGGAGGCGTCCTTTGATACTTGTATTTCGACACAAAGATGCTTTTTCCTGCTTTTTCATAAATTTTTTGACGCAAAAACAAAAAAAACAAGGAAAATATCAGATACACTGGAAAAAAAGTCGTTTACGGTGTAAAATGGATAGGGCAAGTTATTCGAAAGAAAGAGAGGTCTGCCCGTGGCATTTATCCTGGTGACGCTCGCCATCATGGGCGCCAGTATATTTTTGATATACAAGCTGACGAACCACTTCGGCTTCCGCATGAAATACAAATCCTTGATTCTCTGCGCCTTCATGGCATTTCTTGTCAACATTGCGGCCATCAGCATGTCACCCTACCTGACGCAGGCCCACTACATCCGCCTCGTCCTTCTGGTCATCGTGGCAGCGGCTGTGGTCACCATCTACAACGAATACCTGGTCCGGCATGACAAGCTTGTTGCAGAAGGAGATGTCGGCCTTCCGGACAAGGATACGGAAACCGATGCAGCGGAAAAGCCTGTCTCACGGTTCACTGCCCTGCAGGCTATGATATCCGAAAAAGCATCTTTCCTGTCAAGACTGGCAAGGAAATCAAAGGAGTCCGTTCCCGCCCCATCGGATGAGGACTGGGTTCCGGCAGCAGAGACCGGCCAATCGGCGAAAAAGTCTGCAAGGCCAGCCATGGAACCTGTTGCAAAAGCGAAACCCGACACTGCAGCCGTCCCGGCCGAAAAGCCTGAGGAAACACCTGCATCGCCGAAAGAGGCTGCTGCCACGGAACAACCGGATGCAAAGCCATCTGCCGAAAAAGTTCCGGCAAAGGCCGTGGCTGCTACCGACACACCCCCTGCAGGCATCGATCTTTCGCAGTTCCATTCCCTGGATGATATTCTCGACTATGCCTACGAGCAGAAGTCCCAAAAACACTCGGAGAATGCAATCCTTGCCTACAAGGGAGCATTGGAAAAATATCAGGACGATGCCTATGCACCCTTTATTGTCATCGACCTGGGCAACATCTACAAGGAAAAGGCGGCCTATGAGGATGCCATCCACACTTACGAGGATGCCCTTTCCCTTCCGATCATCGCGAACGACGCTGCCACGTTGGAGAAGTTCCATGAGAACCTCTCCTACCTGCGCACCGTTCAACATATACTGTCCAAGCACAATTCGCTTCGTACCCCTTTCCAGGACATCCCTGCGGGCTGCCTGAAGGAAATCGAGGCGGAATTCCAGGCGCGGCAGAAGCAATCCTAAGAATATGGAGGAATATTCATGAAAAAAAGCGTAGAGATTCTCGGTCTTCCTGTCATAAGTATTACCGAGGGACGTGAGCTCGGCATGAGCAAGACGCTTCTCATTGATGCAAGGAACGGCAAGATAGCCGCTGTCACCATCGAGGATGAGGACTGGTATCGCGGCGTAAAGCTCATTCCCTATGAGTCCGTCATCGCCATCGGCGATGATGCCGTGACCGTCACCAACAGTGAGAACATCCTGAAACTCGATGAGGCGGCAGACTACGAGAACCTGCTGGATGAGAACATCCGCATCATCGACACGAAGGCCATAACGAAAACCGGAACGATCCAGGGCAAGATTTCCGAACTCTTCATCGGCGACGACGGCAAGATCGAGAAGTGCGAGATTACAGCTCCCGATGGCACGACCACCGAAATCATGGCGGACCAGATTTCCATCTTCGGCAAGCAGGTCACGGTCATCGACCCCGACGGGGAAAAAAAAACTGAATTTGTAGCTCCGCCGACACCGGCAGCCGCACCTGCTCCTGAGCCCGCTCCGGCGGAACCTGCCGCACCGGCTCCTGCAGCAGAGGCTGCTCCTGTAGAGGTTCCTGCGGCAGAGGCGCCCGCGACGGCTCCTGCAGAGGAAGCACCTGCACCTGAGCCGAAAGCGGAAGAGCCGCCGAAGGCAGAGGAGGCTCCTGCAGCAAAAGTTGAGCCAGAGCCTGCACCGGAGACAAAGGAAGATCCCAGGAAAGAGGCTCCCAAGGCAGCTCCTGCAGAGGAAAAACCGGAGCCCAGGAAAGAGGCTCCCAAGGCGGCAAAACCCGCTGCACCCAAAGCTGCCCCTGCGGCAGATGCAGCAAAACAGGCGGCTGACAAGGCAACGGAGGAACGCCATCGCCGTTTCCTGCTTGGCAAGAAGGCAGCCCGCACCATCAAGATGGACAACGGCATCGTCATCGTCGAAGCCGGCGCCGACATCACCGAGGAGGTCCTCCAGAAGGCCAAGCTCGCCAACAAGTTCATCGAGCTTTCCATGAACGTACAGTAAGAATAAGGAACAAAGCAAGGGAGCACGGCAATTTGCGCCGTGCTCCCTTGTTTTCCCATGAAATGCTTTTATCCCTGCTCCATCCATACCTTCTTCCCATGAAAGGCGATACCGTACTTCCAGACCTCTTTCACCCCTTGCCGGGAGAGTTCTGCGAGATAGGCTTTCTCCTCGATCTGGCGCAGGGCTTCCTTCGCCTTCTCCTCCATGGCCTCCTCGGACTTGGCGGATTTGAGTTCCAGAATCACACCGGGCGCACCGTCCTTCAAGGGGAAGAAGGCGATATCGAAGCGGCCGTAGCCGCTCTCCCGGTTGGAGGCTACGCGGTACTCGCCATCCAGCATGACAGAAAGCCCCAGGATGAGGCCATGGTAAAAGCTCTCCGGCTGGGCGGTGTCG
>JAFSWY010000173.1 GCA_017444295.1 Selenomonadaceae bacterium
CCTTCCGCAGAAGATTTTACAGGAAATATCCCACTGACGGAAAGGGCAGAGCTTCTGTCCCATGCAGATTTTTTCATTGGCCTTTCCAGTGGTCTTTCCTGGCTGGCTGCCACCGTCGGGTGCCCTGCGATCATGCTGGCAGGATTCACATCCCATGGATTCGAGTTTCCCTTTGCCTATCGAGTAAGCAATCGCCTGTCCTGCGAGGGCTGCTGCAACGATGTGCGGATCCCATGGCCGCATAAACCATGCCCACGGCATGCAGAGGACTCCGATAAATATCTGGAATGCTCCAAAAAAATCACGCCCCGTATGGTCATCCAGGCAATCGACCGCTTAATGGAAGACAACCATCTGAGGAAGAATTTACTATAAGAGGCACCACTTATGAATACAAAAAATCCTTTTCCCTATCCCATACAGTATTTCAATTGCAAAGAAACCACCTACGACAAGGACCATGTCCAAACAAAAGCAGAGCTTCTGTATCTTCTGCAGCACGATATGTCAGATGCCGGGCCTGTGATCGGCGAAACAGGATTGCCCGGACTGTTGATAGATTTCAACAACGGTCTGCGAATCCAGTTTCCCAAGGGAAACTGGCATGCAACAATCCGTGACCAGGACTCGGAAATGGTATTGTATGACCAGGATATCTCCGAACAGGTTCTTGTTTCCTGGGAAAAGTATTACATCCATTGGCAAATCGATATCTATCTTGAAGGAGAACATGTTTTTTCTCACATTTTCGATCCTACGGGGCAAAAATTGCGGGTGATTTTCACTTCCAGCCTGTTGGGGGACACACTGGCTTCACTGCCCTATATATGGCAATTGCAACAGTTTTACCATGCCAGAGTGTCCTATTGGGCCGCAGAATGGCTGCACAGCATTTGCCGGGAGTTGCTGCCGGACATTCCCCTGCAAAAAGAACACGATGAGGAAACCTATGCCACCTTCTATATCAATGCGGCTTTCTATCTGCCCGGCATCTCGCCTTTTGACGGGCGGCAGATTCCAATGGCACACTGGGGACAAATAATCCTGGGGCTTCCACAGCCAGCGCTTCCCCTGCAATGGCCTGCTTCCCCGCGGCAAATCAGGGAGCCTTATGTCTGCATAGGAGTACAGGCATCAAGCGTGGTAAAGGGATGGCTCTATCCCCATGGATGGGATGAGATCGTCACATACCTGAAAGAGCAGGGATATCGTGTCCTCTGCATCGACAAGGAATCTCACCAGGAAAACCTGGGCATCACAATAGACCGACCCAAGGGAGCAGAGGATTTTACCGGAGACCATCCTCTGATCGAACGGGGCAATATGCTGTCCCATGCTGACTTCTTCATCGGTCTTAACAGCGGTCTCTCCTGGCTGGCATATACCGTCGGCTGCCCCGTCATCATGATTTGCGGATTTTCCCTGTACTGGTCGGAGTTTCCCACCCCCTACCGGGTATACAATCGATTGGCCTGCACTGCGTGCTACAATGATACCCGGCTGTTCTGGCACAAGACTGTCTGCCCGCACCATGAGAAAGACTCGCCTGAATTTCTGGAATGCGCCAAAAAAATATCCCCCCGTATGGTCATCCAGGCAATCGACCGCTTGATGCAAGACAAAGGCCTGAAAGAGAATTTGCCATAAAAGAATTCATCATGAGAATGTACGGCCTGAAAATGCGGCATCAGCCTCATCGGCCAATCGGGCAGCCTCGCCCCCGCCGACAAGAAGCTCTATGCCCTTCGGGACGTGACCGCGTAGAAAAAGACAAAATTGAAAGATATTGACTTTTTGACTTTTTGCTTGCAACGGAAAGCCAAGTGTGATATAGTAAGATTTGTAAAGAAAGTTTCTCAACAAAGGGAGATATGACATATGAACACGATCAAAACAGCAATGCTCATGGCTCTCTTGATGACGATCATGGTTGCCATGGGCGGCGCCTTTGGCGGCGAAAGCGGCGCAACCATCATGCTCATCATCGCCGTCGCCATGAACTTCTTCACGTATTGGTTCAGTGACAAGATGGTTCTGAGCGCATACGGCGCAAAGGAAATCGGGCCGCAGGATGCGCCCGAGCTCTACCACATGGTGGAAGACCTGGCAAAGAGGGCAGAGCTCCCCATGCCGAGGCTCTGCATCATCAACTCCAACGAGCCGAATGCCTTTGCCACGGGCAGGAATCCCGACCATGCAGCGGTGGCTGTCACCACCGGCATCATGCGCGCCTTGAACTACAACGAGCTCTCCGGTGTCATCGCCCATGAGCTCTCCCATGTGAAGCACCGGGATATCCTGATCTCCAGCATTGCGGCAACCTTTGCCACGATGATTTCCTGGGCGGCACAGATGGCACAGTGGGCGGCGATTTTCGGCAGCCGCTCCGATGACGATGACAATGGCGGGCTGGTCGGCACTCTTGCCACCATCATCATCGCCCCCTTCGCAGCAATGCTCATCCAGATGGCAATCTCCCGCTCTCGGGAATATGCCGCAGACAAGAGCGGCGGCGAAATCTGCGGCAACCCGAACTATCTGGCAGATGCCCTGGAGAAAATCGAGTACTATACCATGAACAGCCGTCCCATGGAACAAGCCACTCCTGCGACCTCCCATCTCTTCATCATCAATCCCCTGAAGAACTCCGGGAGGACGCTGATGAATCTCTTCAGCACCCATCCTCTCACAGAGGACCGCATCGCCCGCCTGCGCGAACAGGCTGCAGAGGCGAGGTAAAAAGTTCACGACGCATAGAAAACGCCCTTCCCGACAGGCATGTCCCGTCAGGAAGGGCGTTGTTGATTGCTCAGAACATATGCGGATTGCACTTCCATAATGTAGCTTTTATGGAAAATTCTATTGTCCTATGGTAGAATGAGGGTACGAGGAGTTGAACATACCTTGCAAGATATCTATGCCTGTCTGACAGCCGTGCTGAAGCTGATGAGCGGCTAAAGAGACTGCACAAATGGATGGTACGATCCCGCCTTTTGCCTATGATTAATTTTGCCAATCTGCTCAAGAGCCATTGGGATGAAATTTCAACAGTTGAAAGACAAGGAGATTCGCGTGAAAACTTTCAGTTTAACATGGAAAAATCATTTTCGATGTCTGTTTGTTATTCTGCTTGCAGTCGCGGCACTTTTTCCGGCGATTCCTGCATTAGCGAGTGAGCATTTTTCTTTGCCGGACAAAGAGCTTTCCGCCTATGCGGAAAAGGTTTCTTCGCTGTCTTTCGTGACCAACGACGGTGCGCCCATGACCTATGGTTCCGCCATAGAGGAAATCTGTGACATCGTGCAAAAGCACGCGCAAAAGGTAAACCCTGCGCTGACAGAGAAACAGCTTGCCGCGATGAGGAGCCTGATCGCCAAACGGATATATCTGCAACAATACGGAACCGACCGACGCTTCATCGGCGACCACGGTGTACGTCACATATACGGGAATATCGGTCGGTCACTTCATCTCTTGGCAGGCGCCAGCGATGCTGCGAAAATCACTGCAGCAGTTGCGCAGATTTACCATGATATATCCTATACGGACCCAGATATCCTGTTCGGTGTACCGAACGAGAACGGTGCGCTGGTTTTCGCCTCGGATGCAGACCACGACATCAGGAGCTGGGATTACTTCACGCAAAACGATCTCGGCTTCTGGCAAGAGCTTTCTGTGTTCTCTGCCGCTGACCTTGCCACAATGAAGGAGGCTGTCGCCCTGCACAACTTGAACGTGGACGAATACGCCGAACGCATTGGCGCAGAGAAATTGACAAAAGAGGAAGAGGCTTCTATACGAAATCGTATACAAACGTTCCTCGATGTGAGAAAGAATCCCATCGTTGCCGCTGTGCATCTGGGAGACAGATTGGCACTTTCAGAGCGGGAAAAAATTCCCCTTATCCTCGAATATTCCCCCGCCGTCATGGAGGATTTTGTCAGGGCCTATGGCGTAAGGATGTTGAAAAAAGATGTGGAAAAAAAGAATTATACCCAATTCGCTGCCTCGCTTCCTACGATAATCGCGAAAGATGCCCAGACGGGACTGGGGAATTCTTATTGTCAACCGGAGGCATACAGCAGACGTGATATAACCCCGGATCGCGGAAAACGCTGGATGGCGATGAATTTCGTGCAAACTGGCAGCGACTGCCTGTCCCTGCGGGAAATTGATGGCATGCCCTACGCGGAAATCACGTTGGAGGCGCTGGATTACGATAGCGGCGCAAAAATTCTCGGTGAAGAGATCGCATCGCGACAATTCTATAAAGTCTTCAGGGACGCGGGCGTTCCCAAGAACAAGATTCCCGCGCTTGTGCAAAAAGCCTTTGCAGGCGGGGCGGTGCTTCCTGAGTCCCACATCATTGTCCGCTTCCAAACGGTGGCGATGGAGGAAAACGACGAACGCCGCGCCATGCGGCAAAGCATTCTGCATGCCGCGTCCTCGTCTCCAATCTATCGCTGGGGCCTCCTCGACCAGGAAATCCGCAAGGCCTGTAAAGCAGGAGCCGTCGACGACCTTACGGTGCAGAAGATGCGGAGCCTTTTGGAAGAAGTTGGCGGCACGGACGATAAATCCATGAGTCGTTTCGAAGAACAGCAAAAACTGCCGCCCAACCAGCGGGACGCGAAGGCTCTTTTGGACGCGTTCTCGAAATGCCTGAAAAAGAGCCCGCTGCAGGACATAATTGAAGCATTATGGGAACGGTCGGAAAAGTCGGCTGCCTAGGGTATGCGGTGGTAATTCGTCCGTAAAATGTCTTGCAGGAGAAAGGGAAAAGGATATCGAAACAGTAGATGTTGTGATATTCATTGTAAATTAAGAAAGGAAGTAGTATCCATGAAAAGGATTTTGAGCACGGCAATCGTGACAGGCAGTATGCTGATGGCAACGACGGCCTTCGCGACTATTCCCAGTTCGGAGATTGCACTGGGCGGCGTCGCTCCGGGAATGAGCATCGACGAGGCGGTGGCGGTTTACGGTCAGGCAACGTATCGCGGAGATGACGCTTACTTCCCCAATGGTGTCAAGGCGGATTTGGATGACTTCAACCGCAATCTGATTGAGGAGCTAAAGATTAACCGGCCCGGCAGCGGTGTCGCGACGCCTGCAGGAATTGCCATCAACTCACCGGAGGGCGACATTGTCAAGGCTTACGGAGAACCGGACAAGATGGAGTATGACGACGGGAAGAACGAATACACCTACTATGCCAGCGACAGCCGCAAGAAGCTGAAAATCAATGCGAAGAACGGTGTTGTCGTGAAAATCAAGTGCGACTTGTACGATTAATACTTATCCCG
>JAFSWY010000174.1 GCA_017444295.1 Selenomonadaceae bacterium
AAGCCCGTGAGATATTGCAGTTGGATGCAATGTCTCACGGGCTTTTTGGTTTATGGTAATGTTATTTTCTGTGGTTTCGGAGGAAATTCTCGATTCTGGCCAATGCCTCGGAGATCTTGTCGATGGAGGTGGCGTAGGAGCAGCGGACATGCCCCTCGCCACAGGCGCCGAAGGCACTGCCGGGAACGAGGGCGACGTGCTCCGCCTGCAGGAGCTCCTCGGCGAAATCGTTGGAATTGTAGCCGGTGGAGGTGATGTTGGGGAAGATGTAGAAAGCTCCCTTCGGCTCGAAGCATTCCAGCCCCATCTTGGCAAAGCCGTCGTAGATGAGATGACGGCGGCGGTCGTATTCCGTCACCATCTTCTTCATGTACTTCTCGCCGTGGCGAAGGGCTTCCAGCGCTGCGACTTGCGCCGTGATGGGGGCACAGAGCATGGTGTACTGGTGGATTTTCGTCATGGCGGCAGTGATGGTGGGGTTGGCGAGGGAGTATCCGATGCGCCAGCCCGTCATGGCATAGGCCTTGGAGAACCCGTTGAGGAGGATGGTGCGCTCCTGCATGTTGGGCAGGGAGGAGAAGCAGATGTGCTCATTCCCGCCGTAGGTGAGATCCCCATAGATCTCGTCGGAAATGACGATGAGGTCATGCTTTTCCGCGAAATCGGCAATGGCAAGGAGATCCTTGCGGGTCATGATGGCCCCCGTCGGGTTGTTGGGATAGCCGATGAGGAGGACGCGGGTCTTGTCCGTCACGTGCTCCTCCAGCTCTGCCGGAGTGATGCGGAACTCGTTCTCGATCTTCGCGGGAACGGCAACGGGAACGCCGCCCGCCAGGGTCGTGCATGCCTGATAGGAGACGTAGCACGGCTCAGGGATGAGCACTTCGTCGCCGGGAGAGAGGACAGCGCGCATGGCAATGTCCAGTGCCTCGCTGACGCCGACGGTGATCAGTATATCCGTGGCGGCATCGTAGGTGTTGCCGTAGCGGCGGGCATAGTAGGCGGCGATTTCCTCGCGGAGCTCCATCATGCCGCGGTTGGCGGTGTAGGAGGTGTAGCCGCGCTCCAGCCCGTAAACACAGCTTTCGCGGATGGACCATGGGGTCACGAAATCAGGCTCGCCCACGCCCAGGGAGATGACATCCTCCATGCTCGCCGCGATGTCAAAGAACTTGCGGATGCCGGAAGGGGCAATGGCATTGACCCCGGGGGAGAGGCGGTCTTTCCAGTCGGTGCGCATTTCCTTCATGGCGACACCACCAGTCTGCGGTCGCGCTCCTCGTCATTGATGATGACGCCGTCCTTCTTGTAGGGCTTGAGCATGAAATGGCTGCGGGTGGCGGTGACGCCTTCGATGGTGGAGAGGCGGGTGGCGACGAAATTTGCCACATCCTTGAGGGATTTGCCCTCAATGATGACAAGGAGGTCAAAGCTGCCGCTCATAAGGTAGACCGTCCGTACCTCGTCAAAGCGGTAGATGCGCTCCGCGATGGCATCGAAGCCGACTTCCCTCTGGGGGGTCAGGTTGATCTCGATGATGGCGGTGACCGTGTCATCGCCGAACTTCTCCCAATTGATCAGGGTATTATAGGAAAGGATGATCTTGTTCTTCTCCAGATCCTTGATCTGCTTTTCCACTTCGTATTCGCTGCGGTTGAGCATGGCGGCTAGGTCACTTACAGGGCGACGGGCATCGTGCTCAAGGAGCTCCAGTAATTCACGCATGAAATAATCCCTCCAGTATCTTCAATATTCCAATCATAGCATAGAGCCGTGCCGCATGACAAGCAAAATGTTTTCTTGCATATGTCGGGGATTTTGTATAAAATAGAAAAGAAGGAATATTCATGACCGGAATATCTACTATGCAGGGAACATGTGCGAGGAAGAAGGTAGTTTATGTTTATTGGAACCATCGATGCGTCAGCATCGGCCTATAAAACCTATCCGAAGGCCATCCAGAGGGCATTGGAGTATTTGCGCTCACATGACTTCACGAAGATGGAGGACGGAACGTATCCCATTGAGGGGAAGAAGATCTATGCGAAATTGCAGCGGTACGAAACCCGCTTGATGGAAGGCTGCCGTCCAGAGACTCACCGGAAGTACATTGATATCCAGTACGTGGTGGAGGGAGAGGAATATCTGGGATGGTGCCCCTTCAGCCCGGATCTCCAGGAGGAAGCGCCCTATGATGAAAGGGCAGATGTGACATTTTACGAGAGACTGGTCCCTGACAGCAACCTCGTCCTGCTACCGGGAAGTTTTGCCGTCCTCTATCCGGAGGATGTGCATCGTCCCTGCTGCGCTGTGGAGGGGGCGCCCGCACCTGTCACCAAGGTCGTAGTGAAGGTTTCCGTGGATTTGATTTGAACTCTTTTGGAGGAAGGCGTTCATGACTGTAAGAAGAATTTTTGTGGAAAAACGGCAGGGGTTCTATGATATTCCTGCCCGGCAGCTTTGCGATGATCTTATTGAGACGTTCCGCCTGACGAATCTCAAGGCGGTGCGCATCATCAACCGCTATGATATCGAGGGCTTGACGGATGAGGAATATGCGAAGGTGAAATCTGTCGTGTTTTCCGAGCCGCCTGTGGATATGGTCTACGAGGAAAAGTTGCCGGATTTTCCCAAGTCCCGGATCTTTGCCATGGAATACCTGCCGGGACAGTATGACCAGAGGGCGGATTCTGCTGCCCAGTGCGTGCAGCTGGTCACCCAGAAGGAACGCCCGATTATTGCGACAGCCCGTGTCATTGTCCTTGTGGGGGAGATGGATGATGCTGTCTTCCGGAAAATCAAGGCGTACTGCATCAATTCCGTGGAGAGCCGCGAGGCATCCCTTCAGAAGCCGGATTCCCTGGAGATGAAGATGGAGGATCCTCCGGATGTGGAGGTCCTTTCGGAATTCAACGGCTGGGATGAGGCAAGGCTCAGGGAATTCATGGAGGAGCGCGGCTTTGCCATGAACTTCGATGATCTGAAGTTCTGCCAGAAGTATTTCCGGGATACGGAGAAGCGCGCTCCCACCATCACGGAGCTTCGCGTCATTGACACCTATTGGTCGGACCACTGCCGCCATACGACCTTTACCACGGCAATCGACATGGTGGAAATCGAGGAGGGGCATTACCATCCCTCCATTCAGGCTGCCTATGACAAGTATCTTGAGGACAGGACGGAGCTCTATGGCGGCGAGCTTCGCGATGTGACACTCATGGACATCGCGGTCATCGGGATGAAGGCTCTTCGGAAACAGGGGCTTCTGGAGGATCTGGACAAGTCCGAGGAAATCAATGCCTGCAGCATCGAGGTCAAGGCGCATGTGGGCGGGGAAGACCAGGACTGGCTCGTCATGTTCAAGAACGAGACGCATAATCATCCCACGGAAATCGAGCCTTTCGGCGGAGCGGCAACCTGTCTTGGCGGTGCCATTCGGGACCCGCTTTCCGGGCGTTCCTATGTCTATCAGGCGATGCGCGTGACAGGGGCGGCAGATCCCCGCCGTCCCATCGCGGAGACGCATCCCGGCAAGCTGCCACAGAAGAAGATCACCCAGGGGGCGGCAGCGGGCTACAGTTCCTATGGCAACCAGATCGGCCTTGCCACAGGGCAGGTGCGGGAAATCTACCATGAGGGCTACATGGCGAAGCGCATGGAAATCGGTGCGGTCATCGCGGCAGCTCCCAAGGAAAATGTGGTGAGGATGCGTCCTGCCCCCGGGGATATCATCGTCCTCGTGGGAGGCCGGACGGGGCGTGATGGCTGCGGCGGCGCAACGGGTTCCTCTAAGGAGCACACGGAGGAGTCCCTGACGGCTTGCGGTGCCGAGGTACAGAAGGGCAACCCGCCCACCGAGCGCAAGATCCAGCGGTTGTTCCGCAATCCCTTGGTCAGCCGCATGATCAAGCGCTGCAATGATTTCGGCGCAGGCGGCGTATCCGTTGCCATCGGCGAGCTGGCGGAAGGGCTTGTCATAGATCTGGATGCCGTCAGGAAGAAATACGATGGCCTAGACGGTACGGAGCTTGCGATTTCCGAATCCCAGGAACGCATGGCAGTCGTCCTGGATCCGAAATCCCTGGAGGATTTTGTGCGCTATGCCGATGAGGAGAATCTGGAAGCGACACAGGTGGCCGTGGTGACGGAGGAGCCTCGTCTGGTCATGAAGTGGCGCGGCAGGGATATCGTGCGGATTGACCGTGCATTCCTCGACACGAACGGAGTGCGCCAGCATGTCACGGCGAGGATTGGGATGCCGGATGCCGGGCAGAACTATTTCCGGCGGTTGCCGGATTCCTTGGCAGAGCTTGGGCAGGATATCGAGAAGTCCTGGCTTGCGAATCTCAAGGATCTCAACGTGTGCAGCCAGAAGGGCCTGGCAGAGCGGTTCGATTCCACGATTGGCGGAGGAACGGTGCTCATGCCCTTTGGCGGGAAGAACCAGATGACACCGGCAGAGGGCATGGTGGCAAAACTCCCCGTGCAGGGTGCCGAGACGAATACGGCGACGGCCATGTCCTTTGGCCTCAACCCCTATCTTTCGGAATGGAGTCCTTTCCACGGGGCCCTCTACGCGGTTGTGGAATCTGCGGCAAAAATCGTGGCGATGGGCGGAGCGGCAGACAAGATCCGCCTGACCTTCCAGGAATATTTTGAGAGCCTTGGCAAGGAGCCGGAGCGCTGGGGCAAACCCACGGCAGCCCTTCTCGGTGCCCTTTGGGTACAGCATGAGCTCGGCATTCCTGCCATCGGCGGCAAGGATTCCATGTCCGGGACCTTCATGGATATGCATGTGCCTCCGACCCTGGCTTCTTTTGCCGTGGATGTGCTTCCGACGGAACGCGTCATATCTTCGGAGTTCAAATATATCGGGAACAAGGTTTATGTTGTTCCGTGCCCGAGGGATGGACAGGATCTGCCGGTGTTTTCCCGGCTCAAGAAGAATTTTGCCGCAATCAACGAGATGGCAAAGTCACGGCGGATCTTCTCCGCCATGAGCATTGGCATGGGCGGCATCGCCGCAGCCGTTACAAAGATGTGCCTCGGCAATGGCATAGGCTTCCGGTTTGCCAAGTCTATGGGCAAAGAAGACCTTTTTCGTCCGGATTACGGCACCATACTTCTGGAGATATCAGATACGCCGGATGTGGCAGAGTGGCTGAAGGATACGGGTTATTATGAACTCGGGACTACCATAGAGGTGCCCAGCATCGTTTGCGGCAAGGCGGCCATCCTTTTGGCGGAAGCAGAGGAAGCCTACACAAAACCCCTGGAAAAGATTTTCCCGACGAAGCTGAAATACACCTCCAAGGAACGGGTCACGATGGTGCCCTATCATCACGCCAAGCGTCTTGTGGCGCAGGCCCAGGTGGCGAATCCCCGCGTGTTCATTCCTGTCTTTCCGGGGACGAACTGCGAGTACGATTCTGCCCGTGCATGGCAGCGTGCCGGTGCGGAAACGGAAATCATGGTGGTCCGGAACCTCACGCCTGCGGCGGTGGAGGAAACCGTGGAGGCCATCGTGCAGGGCATCCGCCGGGCGAAGATCCTCATGATTCCGGGCGGCTTCAGTGGCGGCGACGAGCCGGACGGTTCCGGCAAGTTCATTGCGGCGATGTTCCGCAATCCGCGCATTGAGGCGGAGGTCATGCGACTGATCAATTCCCGCGACGGGCTGATCCTCGGCATCTGCAATGGTTTCCAGGCTCTTGTCAAGCTGGGGCTGGTTCCCTATGGGGAGATCCGCGCCCTTGCGGACAATTCGCCGACACTTACCCATAACAATATCGGGCGGCATGTGTCCTGCATGGTGCAGACGAAAGTGGTGTCAAACCTTTCCCCGTGGTTCAACAATGTGAGCGTCGGGGATGTCCATACCGTTGCGGTGTCCCATGGAGAAGGCCGTTTTGTGGCCGACCAGGAGATCGTGGCGAAACTGCGGGTTCGCGGGCAGATCGCGACGCAGTATGTGGACAGCAGAGGGAACCCCACGATGCGGTTCCCCTTCAATCCCAACGGGTCCGTCAATGCCATTGAGGGCATCACGAGCCCCAACGGGCGTGTCCTTGGAAAAATGGGCCACTCGGAGCGCATCGGCAAGGATGTGGCGAAGAATGTTCCCGGAAATATGGACCAGCAGCTCTTTGAGGCTGGTGTGCGTTACTACAAGTAAAAGATGGGGGGCTTTGGTGATGGTAGGGCTTGTAATCGTATCCCACAGCCAGAGGTTGGCGGAAGGTGTCGTAGAGCTGGCAAGGGCGATGGCAGATGAGGTCAGGATTGCCGCAGCAGGAGGCCTGGAGGACGGGACTCTTGGAACGAGCTACCAGCGCATCCATGATGCCATTGAAGAGGTGTATTCCGAGGATGGCGTTGCTGTCCTTATGGACATGGGAAGCGCCGTGATGACGGCGGAAATGGTGCTGGAAGACCTGGACAAGGACAATGTCCTGCTCGTTGACTGCCCCCTGGTGGAAGGGGCTGTGCTGGCGGCAGTGGAATCGGCCACGGGCTCTTCCCTGCAGACATTGATGGACAGGGCAAAGGATTCCTATGTAACGAAAAAGATCGTAACGGATTTTGAATAGGATTTGGGCAGCATGAGCGCCTGGCGGGAGCAGTTTCCACGTCGGGTGCTCTTTTTGGCAAATTGGAATAGAGGACATTATGTATATGAGCATGGAGCATGCGGCATAGCAGGCAGCCTGTGGTCAGGAGGAGGGAGTGTGTTGCGGTTCTTGTGGATACGGCAACCCTCAAAGAGAGTGCGATTGGCTTGGGCGTCCTTGCGTGTGAAGTTTAACCGAATAAAAATTGCTTGTTAATTATCGAAGAATATAGTAAAATTAGTAATATTTAACGGTGAGATTCACGAACCAATCATAGAGTGGACAATGGAAATGGGCTGATTACCATAGACTTCAGGGATTTGACAAAAGAGGACAAGCCGTTGCTGGACGGTTTCTATCGCAGCGGCTATTATGAGAATTCGCATTTCAATTTCACGAACCTTTACATGTGGCGCAAGCCTTACCAGATCAAGCTGGCAGTGGAGGATGAAGTGCTCTATATGACCAGTGAGTGGGATGGGAGACTCATGGCACTCCAGCCCATCGGGGTAGCGGAGAAAATGCCGGAGGCGGTGACGAAATTCATCGCTTATTTCAAGGAGGCGGGACGCCCCCTTTATTTTTCCGGCATTGAGCAGTCCTTTGCCGAGGTCTTGCGGTCCT
>JAFSWY010000175.1 GCA_017444295.1 Selenomonadaceae bacterium
AAAGCTTGAATCTTGAGGTTTGGTTTGATATAATTTCATCTGCGCGGTTGTAGCTCAGCAGGATAGAGCAACTGCCTCCTAAGCAGTAGGTCGGGCGTTCGAATCGCCCCAATCGCACCAGAAAATCCAACACCTCCCGAAATTTCGGGAGGTGTTTTCGAATGGGATATGTTAAGTGAGCGATGGGGGCAGCCCTCATCAAAGAGCCGGTGCAATTTGAGACTCGTACAGAAATAGATTATCATGGAGAAGAATCGTACAAGAGGAGAATGTCATGGAACATAAGCAAACGAAACTCAGTGCCATCATCGCGGCGCATCATCATTTTGCCTTGACGGAACAGTGCGTTCGGCTTCTGGGGGAAGCTCTTGCGGAGATTTCCCATGAGATCATTGTTGTGGATGATGGCTCTGCGGATGGCACTTATGAGCGGATTCGGACAAAAGGCGATATACAGCTCATAAGAAATGCGAAGCAGCTTGGCGTAGCCGCTGCATGGAACCAAGGGAAGAAGGCGGCAGAGGGGGACGTTCTGCTCTTTCTTCACAATGACATTCTGCTCACGAAACAAGCGCTCCAGACCATGATGGAAGCTCTTTTTTCGAAGTCAGATATCGGGGCCGTCGGCCCCCTGACGAATGCTTGTTACTATGGTATCCAGCAGGGGATACAGGTGCAAGGCAATGTGAGGGACATTGCTTCCGTACGGCGGATGGTTCATCAAGTAGAGCAGATGGGATTTCGGCCGGAGCCGCTGTTCTTTCTCGAGGGTTTTTGCTTGCTCATGCGGAGGGAGGCGGCGGATGCCGTGGGAGAATTCGACGAGCAATTCTTTCCTGTCGGATTCGAGGATGCGGACTATGCCCTTCGGCTCCGCCGCGCAGGATATTCCCTGCTTCGTGTCGGAACCTATGTCCATAACTGCGGGGGAAGCTATCTGGATGATGGAGCATCCTGGTCGGATACGTGGGAAAGGAACCAGGCACGTTTCCACACAAAGTGGGGCATTATCCCCGGTTATTCTCTGATGGTACGTTTGGATATCCTGAAGCATATCGACATGGGAAAAGAGAATCTTTCCGTCCTCGATGTGGGCTGTGCATGCGGCACGAACCTCATGTGGCTGAAATCCCATACCCCCGGGGCGAGGCTCTGTGGCATCGAGCTCAACGAAAAGTCCGCCTCCATTGCCCAATGGTTTGGACAGGTGGAGGCGTTGGATGTAGAGACTCTGGAGCGCGAGGAATGGAGGAACTCCTTTGACTATATCATCCTTGCGGACATCGTGGAGCACCTAAAAGACCCATGGAGCCTCCTGAAGCGCATGAAGGGGTTCTTGAAGCAGGGGGGCAGGCTCATCATCAGCGTACCGAATGTCTGCCATATATCCAATCTCCAGAATATGCTCCATGGCAACTGGGAATATAAGAATACCGGCATCCTCGATCGCACCCATCTCCGATTTTTCACGAAAAAAAGCTTCGCAAAGTGTTTGGAGGAAGCGGGACTATCCATCATCAGCACAGAGCCGAATCATATTCTGGCGGACCATCAGCGCCGTCTTCTTCAGGAGCTTTCATCCTTGGACGATACGGACATTACCCAGGAGGAGCTTTCCGCCATCCAGTGGATTTTTGTGGCGGAAAAGATGATTTCTGCACAGAGTCCGACCGGCGAACGCTCCAGATGCGCACGTCCTAATTGAAACACGAGAAAGGACGGGATCGATTTGTCAGTGTGGATAAAATAGGGAGTTATCCCCTGAAAAATGTGGATAACTTTGCCGGATATCCCAAGAATTTATGACAATTGCGGGGTGTTATCCACTTTATCCACTGTTTTTGCCCTGTACCGTGTGGATAAACAGTTATTTTCAAAGTTGCTGTTTTTTTGCGCCCGGACCGTCTGCAGCAATCGAAACGCTGGTTTCCTCAAAAGTTTTCATGTCGTTGAGCATATGCAGAGCCGCATCAATGATACAAAGCCCAAGGCATGCGATGCCGCCGCCGTCTGTGGTCATGCCAAGCTGCAGCAGCATGGGCTGTGTGTGCAGGATATAAGGCCGGATGGCAGGGCAGAGCTGTTCCGTATACCGTGCGATGATCTCTGTCGCGGGATTGTCCAAAACGATGAGGGAGCTGTTGTGGGAGCCGGCAATCATCGCGCCCGTCAGGGCCGAGACCATGCCCTGCAAATGTTTCGGGACATGAGTCAGGAAATCCTCTGCCGCATATTTCAGATTGCCGTTTTCGTCCAACAGCGCGGCCTTGAGTTCCTCGCTGACGGAAAGGGGCGCATCCTTTGGCGTCATGCAGGTGACGGCAAGCAGGGGCGTCGTGAAGGTGATGTCCTCTGCGATCATCCGTCCGAAGTTGAAGGCGGCAGTAGGGGGGAATTTGTCCCGCAGGTACGCCATGAACCCCTCTGCATCGGCATGGACGGCAAAGGATTGCATGACCCGCAGATCGGCATCGGACAGGCGGCCTGCAAATTGGCCGGAGATATCCTCTTCGAGATTGATGGTGTCATCGGTGCGGTCCATCAGGCTCTCATCCTCATTTTCCGCCTTGGCTTCCGCTGCCGCAACGGCCTCCGGATCCGCAGGGGCAAAACAGAGCATGACGCGCGGGGTGTTCTGGCGCGGGCGTTCTTCATCCAGAATGCCCGCAAGCTGCACCATGATCTGCTCCAGACTGCCAAGGCTGTAGAGCGGCTTGGCCAGGTGGTCGATGCGCGTCTGGCATTTTTCCATGAAAGAACGGCCCAAGGTGGGCATGGTATTGAGATAGAAATTGAAGGTCTTGTCCGTGAGCTTGGGCGCGACGTCGTCCATGACCTCTTCATCGAAAAGCGCCAAGGGTGATTTATCGCTTTCCGCTGCAAGCGTCTGATAAAGGCGGATGACGGCATCCAGCAGATTGGCAGCAAGGGAGGAGCCGGCGGCTTCTCCCAGACGGAGCTGGAGGTGCATGTAGGGGATGATGCCGAGCTTCTTCAGCACGGCTTGATGTCCTTTCTCGGCGGCCAGGTGGGAGCCTATGAGATACCCCCTGCTCTCGGGCGCGATGGCCATTGCGATCAGGGCCGCTGCGCCTGTATTGAAGCCATCCAATATGACAGCGGCATGATGGGCAGCCGCGCCAAGGATGAGACCCGCGATGCAGCCAAGTTCAAAGCCTCCGACCTTTGCCAGCACGTCAATGCCGTCCGACGGGTCCGGTGCGTTGACTTCGATGGCCTGCTTTACGACAGAAATCTTGTGACGCAGGCGTTCATCGGAGATATTCGTGCCGCGTCCGGTCGCCTGTTCAGGGCTGATGCCGCAGAGCACGGAGCAGATTGCGGCGCTGGAAGTGGTGTTTGCGATGCCCATCTCTCCCGGCAGGAAGCAGGTATAGCCGTTTTCGGCGCAGGATGCCGCGATGCGGATGCCTGTCTCGATGGATTGGATCGCCTGCTCCCTTGTCATGGC
>JAFSWY010000176.1 GCA_017444295.1 Selenomonadaceae bacterium
CTGCTCCACGGACAGACCGCTCTTGCCGAAGAGCGGCAACTTGTCACGATTGGTCGTGCGCGGTGGGGGCGTAATGTTTTCATATTTGATGGTATAGCTGTTCCCCATGAGAATGTTCCGATAGGCATCAAGCTTGGAGGCCTCCGCTGTCGAAATCACTGCGCTGAGGGCCACCATGCCGCCCACCAGAACCGACAATACCCTGTTCATCCGTCCCATCTTCAAAGTCCCTCCATCTGCCCGACTTCCACCGGTTGTTCCAAAAGGTCATTCATGTCGCCCGTACCTGCCGCATACACTTTCGTCTTCTCTCCGATTTTGAACAGATCCTGCGGCATCTCCCCCTCAATCTTCTTGATGGAAAGCGTATTGATCAAATGCTCTGTTCCGCCCATTAAAACATAGGATTGCGCCTGCTGCAGCACCCCATTTTCGTAAAGCATTTCATAAACATAGTAAGTTTCCCCGCCTCCTGCCGCGGACTTGATGCGGCTGGCATAACGGTCACAATCGTATTCCTTCTTGTCCACGGTCTTTTTCCCGCTCCAAGTAGGTTCCGGCGCATCCATGAGATATGTGCTTTCACGGTAAGGATCGTCCCAATAAAACACGGCAAGTTCCTGCGGCAACGCAAGCTTCTGCCCGATACCATTCCATCCTTCCTTCGGATTCAGGTTCTCGTCCGCTAATTGGCTCTCCTCGCATACGATGGCACGATCATCTTCCGTAAATTGATAATACTTGCCATCTTGATGCATGACTTCAGGATGCTTGGGACCACTCCCGCGGAATAACGCCCCCAACGGATTGAAAATGTCCATCCATCCCATTTTGCTCTCATATTTGGTACGTTCCATGCGCTTTCCATTCTTCTCTCCAATGATGCGCGTTGTGTAGTTATCCTTGAACTCCACATAGAAATTGCCCGAATGGAACGTCTGCCGATACTGCTCCGCCGTCGGCTGCTCTGCCGATGCCGATGCCGCCATCAAGGACAATGACAACACTGCCGATAACATCCACTTTTTCCTCATATGACGTCCTCCCCACTGTTATTTCAGGAACAACTTCCCTGCATCCATGTCCGCAAGCATTGCATCCACAATTTTCGTTGCGGCCTTGTCCATGGCCTTTGCATAAAGATTATTGCTGAGTTTCGCACTCCCTATGGTGAAGAAGCCTACGCCAACCTGTCGCTGCGTGCCAAGGCCAACAACGCGCTTGTTCCAGACCACTTCGCCCGTCTCTGCCTTGATGATGCGCACATCGCTTTGGACACCGATGCCCGTCGTGGTAATATCAATGCCTTGGGCAAGCCCTCCCAATCCGCCGAGAGAGCCCAGCAGGTTGGAAGCCGCTGTTGCCCCCGCAAGTGCCGATGCCAGATTGACCGCATTGGAAATCATCTCGAAATCCTCATTCCACCAATTGCCTGTGCCAAGGTTGACAATCGTCCCCTGCACCAGATATTCCGCCTGATGCGCCTTGCCAATTTCGGAGGTGATGGAGGGTGTCACGAACTGTCCTACCGCCGCAGTCGCGATGGATTGCGCCTTATTCTCCCGAAAGCCTTCCCCTTCGAACATAGCATCAAAATCACCGGTCCGCATCCCGCGTTCGATACCGGAAAGCTCCTGCACTTTCTCATCGTAAAGCATAGCCTCCATGTTCTCATCCAAAGGACGCGTTTCCTTGAGATTGAACCTTCCGCTTGCAATCATCTTCTCCATCACAAGATCCGACAAGGTAGCTGCCGATTCGACGAGATCATATCTCGTATCGTCCGTGAATTTCATGAGGACGCAGGTCGGGTTCTGAGCCGCGCCGACAATAGAAGTGCCGCAAAAAACAAGGATTGCAAACACGAGCCATGCCGTTTTCCATGCTTTTCTCATTCTTTCGCCTCCTTCCGCTTGGTAACATCCCTCAATCCTTCGGGAAGAGCAAGGAGTGTCATGTCCGGTCTTGCGGAAAATTCCGTCAAACGAATAATACACTTATGCCCATTCGGTTTTCCGTTCGCATCTCGGTAATAGGAAGCCGCTGCAATTTTCACCAGAACATGGTTGTCAAAGTAATAGCGAATCACGCTCATCTCATGCTGCGTTCTGGATTGATAATCCTCATAGTGCAACCCGTTTGCCAGCCTTCCCCCTTTTACGTACGCGTAACGCGGCATATCGGCGCTCTTCTCGCTATCCGGCAGCATGGCATTGAGCAGGCGAGACATGTCGGCATCCCCATAGCTTTGACCTTCGACCAACTCCGCAAGGAAGTTTCTCGAATTTGCCTCTACCTTTCCTTTTTTTGTGCCGTAATACTCTGTCTTTCCGTTCTTCTCGTATTTCGTGAACAGGAAGTTCTCATCTCCTTTGGTCAGGCGGCACATTTTGAAGGATGCGTCACCGACCTCTTCATATTTGTCCTTCCCATTGCCTACCAGAATGCCGCTCTTCGGACGGTTGGCGAAATATTCGTTCTCATCCACTGCCATGCCGCTCTTGCCAAAAAGCTCCATGCGGTCACGGTTCGTGACGCGCGGCGCAGGAGTGAGATTCTCATAACGGATGGTGTACATATTGCTCCGCAGCATCTCCCGATAGCTGTCCAATTCGCTTGCCTGCGCAGCAGGCAAGCGGCATGCCACGGATACCATGATTCCCAACAGCAGGACACTCCATTTTCTGTCCATCATTAAATCTCTCCCATTGTCTCAACCTGCGTCGGATTTTCCAGCAAATCGTTCATATCGCCGATGCCCGCCGCATAAACTTTCGTTTTCTTGGAAATCTTGAACGCACCTTTGGGAATCTCCGCCGTTAGTTTCCGAATCTTTACCTCGTTGACCGGATATTCCTGCCCGCCTTGCAAAATGATGGAATGCGCCTCCACGAGATTCCCGTTGTCGTAGAACATGTCATAGACAAGCTGCGCCTCCTCACCGCCATTGATGGAGCGCACGGCAGAAACATAACGGTCACATTCATATTCCTTTCCTTCCAAGGCTTTCTTCATGCTGGCCGCAAACTGTGGAACAGCGATGGCAACAGATTTGTCCTGATAGGGGTCTTCCCAATAGAACACCGCCAGTTCCGTCGGAAGAGCCAGCTTTTTCCGAACCGTATTCCAGCCTTGCCGCGGGTTCAGATTCTCCGCTGCCATCTGGTCTTCCGAAATCACCATAGCCTCATTATCTTCCACGAATTGATAGTACTTCCCGTTTCGATGCAGAACCTCCGGAAACTTGTCCTCACCTCCAAACAAAGAGCCCAGTGGATTGAACGCCAGCACCCAAGCCATATCGTTGTAGGATGTCCGCTCCATCCGCTTGCCTTCGGTTTCCGCCAGAATGCGTGACGTATAGGCATCCTTGTATTCCACATAAAACGTTCCCGAACGAAATATCTGCCGATATTCCTCCGCCGCTGGCTGCTCCGCCGACGCGTTTCCCATCACCGCCGACCATGCCAAGAGAACAGCAAAAACCGATTTCCATCGCATCGGCAAAACCTCCCTATATCATGTTTGTTTGAACCGCTTCTTCCCTTTGCCATCCATCTTCGTAATCAAGCCATATTTCCCGTAAATCGCGTCCGTGACCGCCTTGGCAATGGCATTGTGCATCTGCACCATGCTGACCTGCTCAGTGCCGATGGTAACCTTATGGCTCAGAACAGATTGTTCCTCTGCTTCCATGATATACTCTTCATCCGTCATAGAGTCGTAGCCCGTTCCTTCATATGGCGTATTCTTTGTCACATTCAAACGGAATTCGATATTCGTGCTGGCAGAACTCCCCGTTCCTCTTCCCGCCACGATGATGCGTCCGGTTTCCACCTCGATAATTCGCGCCGTCACATTAGCCGTGACATTGTGTTTTTTCCCTCCAACGCCGCCAAAGGCGCTGTTCTCATAGGAAAGACCGCTTTCCTTCGTCGTGAGTCCCGTCACGCTCCCATAGACCATATACTGCACACCGGCCATCTTGCCAACCTGTGCCGCCGAGCTGGGATCCACCAGCCCTGTCATCCCGAGGCTTTGTTCATCGGTCAGCGCCAGGAGCTGTTCCCGCTCCATCACATTGAACCGCTCGCTGTCGATCAGCTCCTCAATGACAAACTCCGAAATCAGGGCCGGATCGCGGAAATCCAACTCGCTGGACAGGATGGCCTTGTTCGCAAAGGGCAGCACCGCAATATTCGGGTAATCATGAAGCCCCGCAAAACAAACCGCCGGAGCCATAAGACAAAGCAAGGAGATACACAACAGAAAATATCGTTTCATCGAATTCATCCTCCGTTCCGCATCACGACACCGTGAGCTGTATGCCGCTGTTGGTCACGCCCTCCACAAAAATTCCGAGCTTCGTGCGCTTTTTGAGCAGTTGGATGATGGTATGGGGTTTCTGCATGGAGTCAATTTCCAATACGGCCTTCCCATTGCCATGCTCCCTGACGTACACATTCTCCACGCCGCTGACACCATTCAAATCGCCGATGAGCTGCTCGATCTTGCCGTAATCGTCCGCATGAACCGTCATCTGAAGGCCTCCCTGCGAAGTCTTGGATGCGAACTGCTTGAACTTTTTCTCCAACTCCTGTGCCGCTTTTCC
>JAFSWY010000177.1 GCA_017444295.1 Selenomonadaceae bacterium
ACAACTTTCTATAATGATTATAATGATATTGATATTCATTGTCAATATATGGTTCAAAATTTTGAGGACTCATATCAGGATCTCCCACTTCTCCCCGAAGAGCCAAGACAATCTGCCAATCGTACAAGCCCCGTATGCAGCACAGACCAAGGGCAGGCAATATTGATGCGCTGGAACCCCTGGCCACCGGTACCGAAAATAGCCCCACTGTCCAGCCAAAGTTTTCCCTGATGAATGATAATGTCGTCAAGCTCCTTGTCTGTAAAACCATAACGCGAAAAATCCAGCCACAAAAGGTAGGTGCCTTCCGGTTCGACCAGACGGACCAAGGGCAGGTGTTCCTCCAAAAATGCACGGGTTCGCTCAAGATTCGCCTCCAGATAGACAAGAAGCTCTTTCAGCCAGGGCTCGCCGTGACGGTAAGCCGCCCGCGCCGCAAAAAGGCCAAGGGCATTCGGCTGGCTGTAACCGGCAGCAGAGAGCTCCCTGTGAAATTTTTGGCGCAGTTTGATGTTCCGGATAAATACATGGGAAATTTGCAGACCGGCCAAGTTGAAGGTCTTGCTGGGACTGGTGCAGGTGATGGTAATGTCGTCGATCTCAGGGGAAATACTTGCAAATACTGTATGGTGGAATCCCTCACGAACAAAGTCCTGATGGATCTCATCGGCCACCACGACCACCTGATGCCGCCGACAAATTTCTCCAATGCGGGCAAGCTCCTCCCTGCGCCAAACACGTCCCACCGGATTGTGGGGACTGCACAGCAAAAAGAGTTTTACTTGATGTTCCCGAATCTTGTTTTCAAAATCCTCAAAGTCGATTTCGTAGGCAGGTTCCCCTTGCTTCCCTCCCCGCAGGACGAGGGGGCTTTCCACCAGCTTGCGACGGTTTTCAAGGATCGATGCCGAAAATGGATAATAGACCGGCGGACAGATCAGCACAGCATCTCCTGCTTCGGTCAGGGCGTGAATGGCCGTGCAGATAGCAAAAACCACCCCCGGCGTAATGACCATCGCTTCCATATCCGGCTCCCAGTCATGGCGCGATCGAAACCAGGCAGAAAGCACGGACCGATAGTCCTCTTCCACGTCCGTATACCCGAAAATCCCGTGACGGCTGCGTCGCATAAGCTCCTCAACGACCGGCCGGGGGGTCCGAAAATCCATGTCCGCCACCCAGAACGGCAACACATCTTCCGGCAAGCCGCGAGAGGCAGCAAAATCGTATTTCAGGCAGGAAGTTCCCCGCCGCTCAATGACTTCATCAAAGTTTTCCATGGATTCATCCTTTCTCCGCAAGCATGCGGCCTCACGTCGCCAGTTTCCTCAGTGCGCCTTCGGCAATTGCTGCCAGGAACTTCGCGGCAGGCAGCAGGGCTGCGGGATCGGCTCTGAATTCAGGACTGTGATTTGGGGCGGAAAGCCCGGTTCCTATGGAAGCGAACACGCCGGGAATCTTCTCCTGATAATAGGAAAAATCTTCCCCACCCAGTGACTTCGGGGCTTCCTGCAGGATAAACCCCTGCTTTCCTGCTGTATCCAGAACGAACTCTGTCCAAAAGGCATCATTAATGGTGGGAGGAGGTCCTTGATGCCAGTCGATGGCCACGGATGCTCCAAAGGCATCTGCTGCTCCCCGGGCCAGAGCATAAAGCCTGTCCTTTATCAGCAGCCTGTCCTCCAGTGTCAGGCTGCGGGCAGTGCCCTCCAATTCTGCCGTTTCCGGCAGCACATTCCAGGTATTGCCTGCCTCCACCCTTGTTATGCTGAGGAGATTTGCGGCAAAAGGATTCGAATTGCGGCTCACGATGGTCTGTGCCATGCTGATGAAATGGGCGATGAGAGGGATAATATCCACCCCCCGATCCGGATGAGCTGCATGACAACCCTTTCCCTGAAAGCGCAGGATAAAACTGTCCACTGCCGCCATCACGGGACCGGGGCTTAAGCCCAAACTGCCCACAGGAAGAAGTGGCGAGGTATGAATCGCAAAAATTGCCTGCGCCTCATCCAGAACTCCTGTCTCAAGCACTTTCTGTGCCCCGCCCGGTGCTTCTTCTGCAGGCTGGAAAACGATTCGCACTCTGCCGGGGAGGGAAGATGCTTTTTCCTTCAGCAGCAAGGCGGCGCCCAATACCGCGGCTGTGTGGAAATCATGGCCACAGGCATGCATTTTCCCCTTGAATCTTGAAGCATAGGAAAGGCCCGTGTCCTCCTCAATGGGCAGTGCATCTATGTCTGCCCGAAGAGCTATGACCGGTTTGCTTCCATCACCAATCTCAGCTACAGCCCCGGTAGCCAGAGGGAGTTCCAGGAGACGAATCTGCTCCTTGGAAAGTATCTTCTTCAATTGTGCTGTGGTTTCATGCTCCTCATAGGAAAGCTCCGGGTGGGAGTGAAGCCAGGTAAATGTTTCTTCGATGAAGGCTTTTATTGCCGATTCGTCCATGCTCTCACCTCATTTGTACGCATATACTGCGGAGCAGGAAATCTTCCTGCTCCCGAGCAAAGGCATGCCCCATAAAATGGAGAATATTCTTCTATGAATCATGCTTTTCTACAAAAAGAGTATACGTGCCATCCGATTTCTTTATGAGGTCCAGCACCTTATGCCCCTCGTCCTTGAGGCTGCGGGGCACATTCTGCACCGGCTCCCCGTCGTTCAGATGGACTTCCAGGATTTGCCCGTCCTCCATGTCCTCCAAGGCCACCTTCGTCTTGACAAAGGTGATGGGGCAGGTCACATCCGTGATGTCAATGAATTCATTCGCTGAGATGCTCATAGAAATCGGCTCCTTTATTCGATAATCTTCAATTCTTCCCTTGTGACATTCTTTTCTCCGTCAATGCGGAAACTGTTCAATACAGGTTCTTCCCCTGCCAGGGACAGGATGAGATAGCTTGCCTTGGTATCGTAGGCCAGCCTCTTGTCCTCCTCCGATGGGCGGGAGGGAGTCTCCGGATGGCTGTGGAAATTGCCCAGAAGCCCAATCCCTCTTGCCCGCATATCCTTGACTGCCGCAAACTGCTCGTTGGGATTCATGGAAAAATGTTCGGCACTGGCATCCGTGTTCGTCAGAAAATATACCTTGTCCACAGTCCTGGTCTCGCCCTCTGTCCTGCCGCCGATAAGACCGCAGGCTTCCAAAGGCACATGCTTTTTGGCATGCTCCACGATGGAATCATACTGCTCTCTCGTCAGGATAATCATAATATCACCTGGCTCCCGTATTGCGCAAGTCACAGGTCGGCTGCTCGTAGTCAAAAAGCTCCGTTATGGAGGGATGCTTCCCGCATACAGCACAATTCTCGTTTCGGGGCAGCTTGACCTTGCGGAAGGTCATAGAGAGTGCATCATAGGTCAGGAGATGTCCTGTCAGAAGCTCCCCTACGCCCAAAAGATACTTGAGCGCTTCCGTTGCCTGCAGCGTGCCAAGAATCCCTCCCATGACGCCCAGGACTCCCGCCTGACGGCAAGTAGGAACAGCATCCTTCGGCGGGGGTTCCTTGAACACACATCGATAGCATGGTCCCTCTCCCGGCACATAGGTCATGGTCTGCCCCTGAAAACGGATGATTCCGGCATGGGAGAACGGCTTTTCAGAAAGGACACAGGCATCATTGATCAGGAACTTGGCGGGGAAATTGTCCGTGCCGTCCAGTATGAAGTCATAGTCCTGATCGCGGATGATGTCTTTGATATTCGCCGCCGTTACCAGCTCGTTGTAGGTATGCACCTTCACATCGGGGTTCATGGCAGCAATGGTCTCCCTGCCGGAATCGACCTTCGCCTTGCCAACATCCTGTGTCTGATGGATGATCTGCCGCTGGAGGTTCGAGAGATCCACCACATCGAAGTCCACCAGGCCGATGGTGCCGACTCCTGCCGCTGCCAGATACATGGCCGCCGGTGCTCCCAGTCCTCCGGTGCCGATCACCAGCACCTTGCCAGAGAGAATCTTTTCCTGTCCCTTGCCTCCCACCTGCTTCAGGATGATATGGCGGGAGTAGCGTTCCAATTGCTCATTCGTCAAACTCATCTGCTGCCGCCTCCCATGAAATACAGGAACTCGATGGCGTCGCCATCTGCCACGAAGGTGTCTTCAAATTCTGCATGATCGACAAACGCATCATTCTTCTGCACCGTCACATAGTCCGGCTGCTCCGCCTTGGCAATCACCAAAAGCTCCTTGATATTCACCGGCTTTTCCAAGGCCAGTTCTTCTCCATTTACCGTCACTTTCACAGCAATTCCTCCCAAATTCATATTTAACATATATGTTTAACTTTTACTGTCATCATTATATAGCTGCAACACATCTTTGTCAACAAATTTTTCATATATTTCATAGTTAATTAGTATGATATGTAAAATGACCACCGGGAAACATCTCCGGTGGTCATAAAATCATCCGCACTCAATATTTATGATACAGCTTCCAGTTCTTTCCGGAACCCCTCCCATCCTATACGATCCAGCATGCTCCGGAACCGTTCACCGGGTTTGGCATTCTTTTCGAAGAAATCCAAAGCCACCTCCACGATCTTGTAAAGCTTGCTCTCCTCGAACACGATGGGAAGGATTGTTTTCCCCACCGCAATGCGATTGCCATACAATCCCCCAAAGGAGATGACAAACCCTGACTTGCCCTGCCATGCATCCACAGGGCAGCTCTTCACGCAACGGCCGCAATAAACGCATTTGTCCTTGTCGAGGAACACCGCCTTTGCTTCCTTGTCCACCTGTATGGCATGATCGCGACAGGCGGCCTCGCACACACCGCAATAGATGCAGGCATCCTTGTTCCAGGAAGGAAGCATCCCGCCCTTGATGCCCATGTCATTTTCCTCGGCCTTCAGGCAGTTGTTATGGCAGCCGGTGAAGCCAAACTTGAACTTGTGGGGCAGTTCCCGCCCTCCGTAGCGCTTGTCGAATTCCTTCGCCAGTTCCACGGTATCGATGAGCCCCGACGGACAGACAGCATTTCCCTGGCAGGCGGTAATGGTACGGACACGGGGCCCGCAGACACCAACGGAAACGCCGCCATCCGAAAGCACTTTTTTCACAGCGCCGATGTCCTCTGCTTTGATAAAGGGAATCTCGATTCCCTGCCGCGAGGTCAGATGGATGTAGCCCTCGCCAAACTCCTCTGCCACCTTCTGCACTGTGCCGAGCTGCGCCGCCGTGAAGTGCCCTCCCACAGACTTGAGGCGCATGGAAAAGCAGTCCTTCTGCTTCTGCCGCATGAAGCCGCCTTTTTTCAGTTCCTTGTAATCTATCGCCATCGTGTTCTCCCCCATGTTCAAATTCCTTCACCGTCAATTCCCGAAAAGATTTCCTTTTCAATCCGTTCCAGCCGGTCCACTTTGCCGTTCTTCACCACTACAGTGAGCTCGCCATTATACGGCAAGTGTTCCATGATATAACGCATGGTTTTCTCGTTGAAACCTTCTTCCTCTTCCGCCGAAATGACGATGCCGCCCCCTGCCACATCATAGCCGTCCACGATAACGAAACGCCCTGTGGCCTGGCAGTCACGAAAGAGGTCAAAGGCAATCTCATCCTTCGTCTGCAGGATGACCTCGGCCACATCATTGATACGGACTTCCTCTGCTTCCTCACGGCTGGTCAGCTCCGCTGCATCTATGATCTTCGTGATGGCGGCAAGCTCTGCCTCCACTTCCTGTGTGGCAAGTTTCAGCTTGTATTTCTTATGGAATCTCAAGGGTTCCTTTCCCATCCAGAAGATGGAGGCCCGGAACCTGCTTGCTGTCAATGGCGGCGTATCCCCTGCACGGGTTACGATTTCGCCCCG
>JAFSWY010000013.1 GCA_017444295.1 Selenomonadaceae bacterium
CACCGGAAAGAGCAACGGAGGGACTGTCGTGCAGGAATTCCTCCATGGCAGCGCCAACCGTCCCCGAATACAGAACATCCGTGGCGAGATTCGCGCCATGGTTGATGCCGGAAATGACCAGGTCCGGCCTCCAGCCCTCCGCTATGGCCTCCAGATAGATCTTCACGCAATCCGTGGGCGTTCCGTCGATCATCCACGCCTCCATGGGATAACGCGCCTCCAGCTCCCTGTTCCGCGCAATCTCCAGCCTCTTGTGGACATTCAGCGCATGGGCCATGCCGCTCTGCTCCCGCATCGGCGCGCAAACCACCACATCGTGGCTTCCGGACAGCACCTTCACCAAGGCCTGAATGCCCTCCGCCTGAATCCCATCGTCATTCGACAACAATATCCTCATATCGTTCCTCACTATTTCCAAATTTCTCATTTATATTTGCATAACCGCCTCCACCTTCCAACCTTTTAGGACCCCTCCATCTTCTCAAAACCTTTCTGCTGCAAGATTTCTTTTACTTTTGCATTGGCTCCGGAAAAAACTATGTGCCTGCTGCAGTTTTCCTGTATCTCAAGCAGCAAGCGAATTCCCGCCGATGATATATATTCCAGTCGGGCACAATCGATCCTTACCCCTTCAACACTTCCGCCAGCATGAACTTCCTCCCAGACCATTAGAAGTTTCGGTGCTGAAATGGTGTCAAGCCTGCCACGCAGGGATAGGTGAAGTATTCCCTTTTTCACTGTATATTGCAGTTCAAAGGGCTGCTCTTCCATGAGTCCATCAGTTTGTATTTCCTTTGCCTCGTCAAGTGTAATGACCCAGTAATGGCAATGACACATAGCTTCCTTAAAGCGCGCAATCTGCTCTGGACCAAGCTGCTTATAAACGCTTAGTTCCGGCATATGTTCCCCCAGATTAACCTTTTCGGCTTTCAAGCCATGCTTTGCTAAAAGTGCTTCGACCCTTGCTTGCGAAGCTGGTATATCTGTCGGCTCTATTATGAAGGAGTTTCCTAAAGCGGTCACTGCCGACTGCCCTTGGGCCGCGTTCTTGGTCATCATCAACTTGGCAAGAGATTCTTCTCCGAAAACAGCACGAAAGGTGCCCCAAAACTGCAACGCATATTCAGGGTCTGGGGTTATCCAGCAGCCGCCATGTTCTCCCAATAGGCATTGGATATTGGCGATGACGGTATCGGCCTCATCATCACTGAAATACATCATCATGCCCTCTGTTGAGATACACAAAGGCCCGGCAAGGCTATGCAAGGCTGTTTTCAATGAGGTGCGGTTTGTAGCATCAACTCCGTGGAAGGACACATTTTCTGCATGGCCAGCCAGCTGACGGATGATGGGTTCTACTTCCTTTACAACGATAGGCAAGTCCAGGCCAACAAAGTTCCGATCATGTTCCGTCATATGAATTGCCTTTGGCGTATAGCCGCATGGCAGGTCTACACATGTCTGGTACCCGGAAGCCTCGATCAGGCGGCACATGGTACGATACTTGGCCTCAACTACCAGCGCATTGCCCAGGATGGTTTCAGCATCAGCCATATCTTGCAGCGGCGCATTGTTGTCCAAATCCAACGCATGGACAATTTTATCAGCACCTGGTATTCCCGCCTGCACCATCAAGCACACCGCTGTTTTAGCTGTAAGATAAACCGGATTGACTCGTGCCTGCATACTCTTTACTGACATTTATCGTCCTCCTTATTCAATCGCCTCTGTCATTTGTTCCCGGATTTATGCTGGGAACGTTGGGGGCTTGATCAGCTCGCCCAATGTCAGGAACAGTTTGTCCTGTTCCACGGGCTTGGACAAATGCGCATTCATGCCTGCCTGCAATGAACGCTGCACATCCTCGTCGAAAGCGTTGGCCGTCATGGCTATGATGGGGATTCGCTTTGCATCCGGGCGGGGCAGAGCCCGGATTGCCTCCGCTGCTCCCAGTCCGTCCAACACCGGCATGCGGATATCCATCAGTATGGCATCGTAATAGTTTTCCTCGCTTGCGCTGAACTTTTCAACGGCAATCCGTCCATTCTCCGCCAGATCGGCCTCGATCTCTTTCAGACTGAGGAGCATCTTCATGATTTCGGCATTGACAGCCATATCCTCCGCAAGCAGTACCCTGCGTCCTTTCAGATCGGACAGAGTATGCTCCGCTTCCTTCGTCCTTTTTCTGCTCTTTGCCTTTTGATAGGCCGACATGACGCTGTCAGAGAACAGCGGCTTTGCCATGAAATGATCCACGCCCGCTTCCAAGGCCTCCGCTTCGATGTCATACCAGTTGTATGCCGTAAGGACGACCACTGCAGATTCGGAACCGACAATCTTCCGAATCTGCCTTGTCACATCTACGCCGTCCTGCTCCGGCATCTTCCAGTCCACCAGAATCAGGTCATAGGCCTCATGCCTTGCAATCTTGACCTCTATGGTTTCGATGGCTTCCTTGCCGCTCATGCATACATCGGGCGTAATGCCCAGATCCTCAAGGGCAATCTTGGCATGATGGCAGTCCACAGGGTCATCATCGATCACCAGTACCTTCAGATCCTGCATCTTGATTGTTTCATGGCTTTCGGCACCATTCTCATGCTCGCTTGCCCGAAGTGTGACATCCACGGTGAATGTCGTGCCCTTGCCTTTCTCGCTGTCCACGGATATATGGCCGTTCATCATCTCCACGATATTCCTGGTGATTGCCATGCCAAGCCCGGTACTTCCGTATTTGTTCGCCTTGCCCGAGTCCTCCTGTGAGAACGCGTCGAATATCCTGGGAAGGAATTCCCTGTCCATTCCGATGCCCGTGTCCTTTATGACAAACCGGAGTGTTGCCTGCCGTTCGAATTCAACGGTCTGTTCAACGGTGAAGGTGATCTTGCCTCCCACGGGCGTGAACTTGACAGCGTTGCCGAGAATGTTGATGATGACCTGCTTTAGCTTCATGTTGTCGCCGATGTAATAATGAGCAACCTTGTTCAGTACCTGACATTCATACAGGAGTCCCTCGTCCCGGCACTGCCCGCTGACCATGGTGTTGATCTGTGCCAGCATATCGGCAAAGGAGAACTCCTCTTTCCGGATCACCATCCGTCCGCTCTCGATCCTGCTCATGTCGAGGATATCATTGATCAATCCGAGCAGATGCCTTGCGCTTGCGCCGATTTTCTCCAGATACTCTCTCGTGCTTTCCTTGAGGTCCGGCTCCTGCAAGGCAATCGTATCCAGTCCGATGATGGCATTCATGGGTGTCCGGATCTCATGGCTCATGGTTGACAGGAAAGCCGTCTTTGCCATATTGGCGCGCTCCGCTTCATCCAACGCGCCCGCCAGGAGTTCATTCTGCGCTTTCTGCTCGCGCAGCACATCCGTCACATCGGATTTCAGCAGCAGATAAAAATGCTTCTCCCGATCCACGCTGTAGAACATGAACCGCTTATTGAACATCTCCCCTTCAATATAACAGGACACATCCACGATGTATGGTTCTCTTTTCAAAAGCTCGTCTTCTATGGTTTCAAGCGAAAGTGCCCGCAGGAGCCTGCTTTTCTCATCCTCTTCCCCCGCGATTACAGGCACTACCTGATCCTTGATATAATCCATGTAGATGCCATTGTGCTCTTTCGGGAAGATGCTTCCTTTTTGTATCTTCGACGCATCGCCTATCGTCACGGCATAGTGTCCCCTCACCAGATAGGTAATCATATCATACTGCTCGGCAAGCACTTTTCCGTTCATGACCTGGCTGACCATCTCCGCGTCATACTCGGTTTCGATGCCGAAGGCATCCACATTGCCCGTTACCGGATTGCGGCTCGCTGACCCTGAATATTTCACAAAGCACTGCCTGCCGGAAGCGCGCTTGGAATAGCATATGATCGAGGAAGGACCAAGGCCGTTTTCGGCGCGGTCCAGCAGCAATTCTATATCAAAGGCATCGATATACTTCCGGCGGTCTTCCTCAATCAGCAAATTGTCAAGCCGGCTCTGGGCAAAGGCCGCGATGGTATTTCCGGCATAGTCGCCCGGATAAAGATCATTTCCCCGAACATCTTCCACCAGTCCCGTACCCATATTGGATCGTACCACCGTAAGGCTTTCCTGGGCGAGGTCATGGAACTGGTTCAACATGCTGTTGTGGATGGTCTGGGAATGTTCCCTTTCCCGCTGCTCTTTTATGAGATCGGTAATATCCGATTTGAGCAGGATATAGAATCCGGTTTCCTTGTCAACGACATAATAGGTAAAACGCTTGTGAAAAATCTCGTCTTCTATCAGGCATTCCACATCAATGCTGTAGCTTTCCTCATGCTCCAAGTTTTTCGTTATGGTATCCAGTGACAGAGCATGGGACATGCGTTCTCTTTGATCCGCCCGGATATGGGGCAGCACCTGTTCGCGGATATAATCCATATAGATTCCATTGCGTTCCCTTGGGAAAATATTGCCCCGCTTGATGTTTTTGGCATCCCCGATGGAAATGCCATAATGATCCGCTATGATATAGCAGACCATATCATATTGGCTGGCCAGCACCTTTTCATTGAGCACCTCAGAGACCTTTTGGGAATTGTACTCTGTCTCTACGCCCAAAACGATCACATCGTCGGTCAGCGGATCCTTCCGCATGGAGGCGGAACACTTGATGAAACACTGCCTGCCGGATTGCCTCCGTGACAGTATGACTATGGAAGCAACCCCCTCGCCCCGATCATATTTTTCCCGAAGTCTCTGAAGATCAAACGTTTTTAGATAGTTCTCCCGATCCGAAGCGACCGGCATGTTGTCCAGTCGTACCCTCATCAGATCCTCTATGGGCATCCCTTCCCTGTCCACATCATAGAGATCTATGCCCTGAGCCTTCTCCACCACACCTTTGGTGAGATTCGAACGCAGAGCCGCAAGGCTCTGGCTCGACAGTGCTTCCAGTTCCTCGTTGAGTTCCTGATACATGGCCAAGGCCTGCTGCTGGCTATGCTTGAGTTCTGTCACATCCGTATAATTGCAGTAGGCATACTGTACCTCCGCTTCCTTCACGAAAGCATAGTGCACGTTCACCCAGATTTCATTGTCCTTCAGCGTGAGTTTGCGGATGGTCAGGGAGTTCTTTCCGTCCCTGGTTTTATGATGCTGGAAAAGGTAGGCAACTTCATCCCTGTCGTCCGCATGAACAGAATCATTTTCTGCTGCGGTTTCATAGCGGAGGCATTCCTCCACATTCCCTTCCATCATCTCGGCATACTCTCTGGAGCACCAGACAGGACGATATGCACCGCTTTCGTCAACCGCCAGGATCATTGAGTTATTGTCCAGAGATTCAAACAGCCGTGAAAAAAAAGCATCTCCAAAATTCAGCATGTCTTGATTCTCCTTACATGAATTGTTCCGCCCCATGATGCTCTCATCGTTATGGATTGCCAAGCTCCTTCTTTCCCGCTTCGATGTATTCATTGATGGTGGAAATCAGATGGGCGATGTCGAAGGGCTTTGCCACATGGGAGTTCATGCCGCTCTCCAGGCTCATCTTCTTATCCTCTTCCCGTGCGTTCGCGGAAAGCGCGATGATAGGGATCTTGTCCGTGTCCTCACGTCCGAGCGCCCGTATGGAACGAGTCGCTTCATAGCCGTTCATCACAGGCATCTGGATGTCCATGAGCACCAGATCATAGTACCACAGCGGATGTTCTTGGATCGCCTCCACCGCATCGCAGCCATCGGGTACGGATTCCACTTCAAAGCCGGATTCGCTCAAGATGGTTCCCGCCAGCATCCGATTGACATCAATGTCCTCCACCAGCAGGATCCGATGCTTGCCATTGGCCTTGACCGCAACCTCTTCCTTCGGTACGCGCCTTGCCTGCTTGACATGGCCGGCCAGTTTCAACGGAAGTTCCACCGTAAAGGTGGAACCTTTTCCCTTTTGGCTCTCCACGGATATGGAACCGCCCATGATGTCGAGGAGCTTTTTTGTGATGGTCAGCCCCAGCCCGGTCCCGATATATCCTGTCTTGGTGGAGGTCTCCTCCCGCTCGAATGCCTCATACATGTGGCGCATGAACTCTTCCGTCATGCCGATTCCATTGTCCGATACCTTGAACGAATAGCGGGCATACCCGGAATCGGAAACTTGCTTCTGCTGCGTGGAAATCTTCACTGTGCCATGCGGAAGCGTAAATTTCATGGCGTTGCTGATCAGGTTCTCCATCACCCTGCGGAAGCGCAGCGCATCCACAAGCACATCTTCCTCCGGAAGATTGATTTCTGTTTTGAGGGAAATCTGTTTTTCTTCCATTTGCGCATGGAACATGCCCAGTATGGATTCCAGTTGGGATTGCAGCCGGCACGGCTCCGACTTGATTTCCACGCGGCCATAGTCCAGACGGCTCATCTCCAGCAGATCGTCAATCAGTTCCAGCAGATGACGATTCGACTCATCCACCTTGTCCAGATAGTCACGCAGGCGTTCCTTGTCCTCTAAATGCCGTTTCGCCAAGGCGGTAAATCCCATGATCGCGTTCATTGGCGTCCGGATATCGTGGGAGATATTGAACAGAAACGCTGCTTTGAGCTCACTCACATGCCGTTCCTTTTCCAGCTCCATCTCCATGCGCAGCTTCTCTTCCCGTTCCATGCGTTGCTCGGTAATATCCCGCATCATCACATAATAGACATCCCCCTGGTCTTCCGTATGCACCAAGCGCCCATAGTCATCCACCCAACGAAGAGTGCCGTCCTTGCGCTGGATCCGATATTCCACAAAATCCAGATTCTTCTCGCTGGCCTCCACTTGCGATAGGATGGACTCCACAACACCCGGATAATCATCCCGGTATACCATGCCCCGAAACGTATATCCCGTCAGTTCCCTGAATTCCTCTACGGTGTCGCAGCCAAAAATGTCGCATACGATATCATTCACATACAGAATGGACTCCTTGCGGTTTGCACGATAGACCAGGAATCCTCCGGGCATCCGCTCTGATATCTGCTGTATCGTGGACAAGGTAATGCCTTCCGTTTCCATGTTTTTGTCCTCCTGCATAGTATCTCCTCCCTCGACTGATACTAATATCCGATTACAATCCACCCGATGGCTGTCCTGCCGACAAAGGGAATCATCGGAGAGATCAGCAGGGTGACGAAGATGGCATTCCTTAATTTATGAAATATTCTATGGCATAATAAGAAAATCCTGCTTTTTCATTGCATGCAATGAAAAAACAGGATTCGAGGATGTTGCAGATTCCCAAAGGATGGAACTCTCAAACTTCCCACATCAAAAATAAGGCACAAGAGCCCTGCGCTTGTCAATCGCCGCACATGGATACTGGAATCCATCCGTTTGTTATCCCTTATCCTTTTTTAAGGAATCACTGATTCATTCAGCCGCCCATCTTGACACATCTTGCGTGTCCTCCCTGTGTCGACAAATCCTCGACATAGCATCACTATGACTGCGGTTTGTCTCCTTGGGAGA
>JAFSWY010000014.1 GCA_017444295.1 Selenomonadaceae bacterium
GCTTTGACCTTGGAATTTTCCCCAACGAGCCGGGGCAGGCTGGCGTGGTCATGGAGTTCAAGGTGGCAGACAACGAGGAGTCCATGCAAAAAGAAGCCGAGGCTGCCCTTGCCCAAATTGAGCAGATGGACTATCTGGCAGAGTTCCGCGAACAGGGAATCACAACTGTATGGAAGTATGGCATCGCGTTCTATGGCAAGAAGCTGAAACTGGTATGCGGGTGAAGTGATGAAGGAGGGCATATTATGGATTTCACAAACGCGAAGGCGAATCTTGAGAAATTGGGCTATACGGTTTCCTGTTTCGACACATCGAAAGAAGCTGCGGAATATCTTGACTCGTCCATTGACAAGACATCGGTTGGCATCGGCGGCTCGCTCACCATTGAGCAAATGGGGCTTTATGACAAATTGGTGGCACATAACCGTGTTTTTTGGCATTGGAGAGTGCCGGAGGGGAGTTCTCCTGCCGATGTTTGCAAAGAGGCCGCAGGTGCAGATGTTTATCTTTCCTCGGTAAATGGATTGTCAGAGACAGGCGAGATCATCAATATCGACGGCAATGGCAATCGGGTAGCCGCTACCATATACGGCCATCGCAAGGTGTATTTTATCCTGGGCGAGAACAAACTCGCCGAGACCTTTGACAAAGCAATGCATCGTGCCAGAAATATTGCCGCTCCCTTGAATGCCCGGCGTTTGAAGAGAAACACCCCTTGCGCGGCCAAGGCAGACCGCTGCTATAACTGCCAGAGTCCCGAAAGGATCTGCCGTGCCTTGTCCGTGCTTTGGACCAGGCCCTATTCCGCTGAATACGAAGTGGTATTGATACATGAAAACTTAGGCTACTGATGGAAAATCGCTAGAGCCGCAAGGCTGCGAGGGTTTCGGGCATCGAATTTTCGATGCCCGGTTTGCTATACAGGCAGGGGATGCGGAGGATGCTGTCCGCGAGGAAGGGATTTCCTTGATGCGTATCGAATACAGAGTATATCGAGATGGAAAGCGAGGGGCCAAACATGGTGACGGGAGAACTGAAGAACAAGATAGACAGCCTATGGGAGATCTTTTGGACGGGGGGCATCACGAATCCCCTGGCGGTCATTGAACAAATGACCTACCTGATGTTCATCCACGACCTGGACGACACGGACAATCGTCGCGCCAAGGATGCGGCCATGCTGGACATCCCTTACCGGAGCATCTTTGATCGGTCAGTGAAGGTCGGAGGAGAAACCTTTGACGGCCATCAGCTCAAATGGAGTACCTTCCGTGACTTCCCCGCCGAAAAAATGTATTCCATCGTGCAGGAGGGCGTGTTTTCCTTCATCAAGAATCTGCACGGGGACAAGGACAGCGCCTATTCGCAGTACATGAGCGATGCCATCTTCATGGTGCCGACTCCGCTGATGCTGGACAACATCGTCACGGCGATGGACAGCATCTATGAGCAGATGGCGCAGCTCCAGACGACGGATGTCCGCGGTGATGTTTATGAATACCTGCTTTCCAAGATATCCACTGCGGGTGTCAACGGCCAGTTTCGTACCCCCCGGCACATCATCCGCATGATGGTGGAATTGATGGAACCCAAAGCAGATGAGCTTGTATGCGATCCGGCCTGCGGCACATCGGGATTCCTCGTGGCGGTCAGCGATTACCTTCGTGAGAACCGCAAGCAGGAGGTGTTCTTCGACCGTCAGAACAAGGAGCACTATATGAGCCATATGTTCCACGGCTTTGATATGGACCGCACCATGCTCCGCATCGGCGCCATGAACATGATGGCCCACGGCGTGGAAAATCCCTTGATTGAATACCGCGACAGCCTTTCCGACCAGAATCCGGACAGGGAAACCTACAGCCTGATTCTTGCCAATCCCCCCTTCAAGGGAAGCCTGAATGCGGATATCGTTTCGGCGGATCTCCTGAAAATCTGCAAGACCAAAAAGACGGAGCTGCTTTTCCTGGCCCTTTTCCTTCGGATGCTCAAAGTCGGAGGCCGATGCGCGCGCCTGCATCGTGCCGGACGGAGTGCTCTTCGGTTCCTCCGCAGCCCACAAGGCCATTCGGAAGGAACTGGTGGACGGCAACCGGCTGGAGGCTGTGATTGCCATGCCCTCCGGCGTGTTCAAGCCCTACGCGGGGGTGTCCACCGCCGTTCTGATTTTCACCAGGACAGGACATGGGGGCACGGATCATGTCTGGTTCTACGATATGAAGGCCGATGGCTTCTCCCTCGACGACAAGCGCAGCGAAACAGAGGAAAACGACATCCCGGATATCCTTGCGAGGTTCCATGCTTTGGAGCAGGAGAAAGACCGCAAGCGGACGGAGCAGAGCTTCTTTGTGCCTGCAGAGGAAATACGAGCGAATGGGTATGATTTGTCCATCAACAAATATAAGGAGATTGAGTATCAGAAAGTGGAGTATCCGGGTACGGCAGAGTTGATGGAAAAACTGGATGCGCTGGATATGGAGTATCGTGATGGCAAGGAGCGTCTGAGGGGGATGCTTTATGAATAAAGCTATACATAGACCGTTGGGCGAGGTTGCAGAAATAATAATGGGGCAATCTCCAGAGTCAGAATCCTACAATGACAAAGGCGATGGAATTCCTTTTTATCAAGGAAAATCTGACTTTGGACAGGTTTTTCCTACAGCAAGAATGTATTGTAACTCGCCGAAAAAAACTGCCATTACTAATGATATTCTCCTGTCAGTACGAGCTCCAATTGGCGATGTCAATATTGCTCAAGAACCTTGTTGTATTGGACGAGGTCTTGCAGCGATTCGCCCCAAAGAGGCGATGCATCTCAAATATTTATTTTATCTAATGGATTATTATAAAGAGCGCTTGGCTAGACAGGGAACAGGAAGTACGTTTAAAGCAGTTGGCAAGGATGTTTTAAATGAGTTTTTAGTGCCTGTTTGGGATGTGAAGATTCAGGAGATTGTGGCGACAAAACTTGATGATATACAGAGACTGATCTTTAACCGACAACAGGCACTTTCCGTGTTTGATACCCTCATCAAATCACGGTTTATCGAGATGTTTGGAGACTTGGCATTTAATCATATGAATTGGACTGGGATGCCACTCGTGGAGACTTGCGCCAATAACGACGATATAAAATGCGGTCCCTTTGGAACACAGCTTGGAAAGCATGAGTATCTCCGCGAGGGTGTTCCTCTGTGGGGAATACCCCAAATAAACGCCGCTTTTGCCATACCGCCTACCGATTTTCTTTCGGCAGAAAAGGCAGAGCAACTATCATCATATTCGTTGCTGCCCGGTGATATTGCAATGTCGCGGAAAGGAAATGTGGGCAAATGTGCCATTTATCCTGAAGGCTCGCCCAAAGGCATTATTCATTCAGATGTTTTGAGGATTCGCGTTGACACTGAAATTTGCAATCCTGTATTCCTGATGTGTCAGCTTCATTTCAGCCGTGCGATTGGAACTCAAATAGATACCGTCAGTAGCGGTGCAATTATGGCTGGAATCAATGTGACCAAATTGAAGAAAATTCTGGTCTATGTGCCTCCTATCGACCTCCAAAACCAATTCGCTGACTTCGTAGCCC
>JAFSWY010000178.1 GCA_017444295.1 Selenomonadaceae bacterium
ACCGCGTCGGGAGCCACCCTCTGAGGATCGGTATCATTCATCGACTGACTCATATCCAAAAGGAACATGACATCCCGACAGGTTCCCGCCGCCGGTTCTCCCGCAAAGGCAAGGACGCAGACCAGAGCTGCCGACAGAAGCTGTGCCCACTGTCCTTTTCTCCGTGTGTTGATAGTATCACCCCGCTTCGTCACGATCCCGCCTATCGGTTCCTATGCCTGTCCGTCCGCTTCTCCTTCGCCGGCAGACTGCTCCTCGGCCGGTGCCTCCGAGGCCGTTGCTCCGCTGTCTGCCGCCGGCTCCTGCCGATAGGCCGCAGTGGTCATCTCATAGAGCGGTTTCTTGAGTTCCTCCATCGCGCTCCGGATGGAATCAGCTCTCCCCCCCGCGATGGCATCCCTGAGTTTTCCGATGGCAGACCGGACGTTATCCGCAATCTCCTTGCCAGCTTTCTCGCCCAAATCCTCCAGACTCTTTTCCGCCTGATAAAGGAATGCGTCTGCCTTGTTCTTCACTTCCACCGTCTCATGGCGTTTCTTGTCCTCTGCCGCATGAACCGCCGCTTCCTGCACCATGCGGTCGATCTCTTCCTTGCTCATGCCGCTGCTGGACTGGATCACGATTCTCTGCTCCCTGCCCGTGCCCATATCCTTCGCGGAGACTTTCACAATGCCGTCCGCATCAATGTCGAAGGTGACCTTGATGCGCGGTACGCGGCGCGGCGCAGGAGGAATGTCCGTCAAGGTAAATTTCCCCATGCTCATATTATCCGCAGCCATGGGACGTTCCCCCTGAAGCACATGGACTTCCACCGAGGACTGATTGTCCACTGCCGTGGAAAACTCCTGGCTCTCCGTACAGGGGATGGTCGTATTGCGCTTGATGAGCGGAGTGAACACGCCCCCCGCCGTTTCAATGCCAAGCGACAGGGACGTAACATCCAACAGCGTCAATTCCGTCTTGACCTCGCCCGCCAACACGCCGCCCTGCAGCGCCGCGCCCTGGGAAACGCATTCATCGGGATTCACGCCTTTGGATGGCTCCTTGTCCACGAGCTTTCGAATCGCTTCCTGCACTGCGGGGATACGGGAGGAACCGCCCACCAGCAATACCTTGTCGATCTCCGCCGCCTGCAGCCCCGCATCTTTCATGGCCTGCTCCACAGGCCCCATGGTGCGCTTCACCAGATCCTCCGTCAGCGCATTGAATTTCGCCCGGGTCAGGGACATGTCCAGATTTTTCGGCCCATCGCCGTCCACCGCGATGAAGGGGAGATTGATGCTGGTTTCCTGCATGTTGGAAAGCTCGATTTTTGCCTTCTCCGCCGCCTCCATCAGGCGCTGGGCGGCCATGGGCTCCTTCGAAAGGTCGATGCCGTATTCCTTCTGGAAGTCGCCCACCATCCAATCAAAGAGAGCCCGGTCAAAATCATAGCCCCCCAAGTGAGTGTCTCCGCTGGTGGAAAGCACTTCAAAAACATTATCGCTGAGTTCCAAAATCGTCACATCGAAGGTACCGCCACCCAGGTCGAACACGAGGATCTTCTCATCGCTGTCCTTGTTGAGCCCATAGGCCAGAGCCGCAGCTGTCGGTTCATTGATGATGCGCAGGACCTCAAGCCCTGCGATCTTCCCCGCATCCTTTGTGGCCTGGCGCTGCCCGTCGTTAAAATACGCCGGCACCGTAATGACCGCTTGGCTCACCGTTTCGCCAAGGTAGTCCTCCGCATCCTTCTTCAATTTCTGCAAAATCATGGCAGAAATCTCCTGCGGCGTGTAATTCTTTCCATCAATGGCAACATGGTAGTCCGCTTCCCCCATGTGCCGCTTGATGAATTCCACGGTGCGGCTCGGGTTGGAGATCGCCTGGCGACGGGCAAGCTGCCCCACCAGACGCTCGCCGTCCTTCTTGAAGCCCACCACCGACGGCGTAGTACGGCTGCCCTCCGAGTTGGTGATGACCACGGCTTCGCCGCCCTCCACCACGGACACGGCAGAGTTCGTCGTGCCCAGGTCAATTCCGATTACCTTCGACATATTCACGTCCTCCTCATGAAAAGTATCCTCGTTGCACATACCTGCAAGCAGAATTGCTTCAAAACACTCACCCATCCGGATGCCGTAGAGAACACCCTCTGCCTATTTATATCCTTGTTCTACTGTTTCTGTTACGACAAAAAAGAAAAAATTCCTGCAATATGAAAAAAAATCGTGTATGTGTGGCAAAATGGAATACGCCACATGGGAACAGTCCTCTCCCAACGGATATTTTTCCTGAAAAGTCAATTCCCAAAAGGAATTTTTCATCCGACGGCGAATGGTTTTTTCATAGGGAAGTCACGACAATCTGCAAACATTTTCATCAACATCATGGGGAGACATGCTGCATGGAAAAAAACATGCTTTTCAGAACAGACCTTGACGTGCGCACAAAAAAACGTCTGCCGCAGGTACGAACTGCGTTCGACGATTTGGAGCCGGAGGATCGGAGTACCCTCGCGGCCATCTACCGCGGATCGGCCATCGAAGCGATCGAGCCGCCGACAGAAGATGAACGCAGTCAGTTTTCCGGCGGAGAGCCTGCGCTCAATGTGCATCTCCAGACCCTCTACAAATATGAGGGAAATCTGGAGCCATCCCGCTTCATCCAGGCGATTCGGGATATGACGGAACAGGAAGAATGCCTTCGGACAAACTATTGCCTGCTGAACGGAGAAATACGGCGCGTCATTCTATCCCGCCGAAGGGATGTGCCGAACATCATCTGCCAGGATCTGAGCAGCATGGAGCCGAAGGAACAGGACGATGCCCTGGAAAGGATCATGGAAGGGGATATGCTGCTGGAATTCGATCTTCAGCAGGGAGCGCTGTTTCGCGTGTCCTCCTTCCGAACGGGGGAGACGGAATATGCCGTGCTGGTAACCGTGTCCCTGCTGATTGCCTCCCGCTTCGATGCGGGCAAACTGTTCCGCCAACTCGGAAAAGACGGGGATGCGCGGACTTCCCAAACCTCCGGCGCGTCTTCCTCCGTGCCCCGAAAGCTCCCCCTGTTCACAGAGGAAGACGCACCGGACTCCCTGCCTCCGTTTCCCTCCCTTCCGTATGAAAAAGCTCCCCACGGGGATTATCGGCAGGCCTCCTATCGCAAATGGATTCCCGGAAATATCATATCCGGTTTGAAAAAACTTTCCTCGGATCAATGGGAAGTGCTGATGGCCGCTCTGGGAACGGCCTGGGGACTGCTGCTGCTTGAAAACAGCCCAAGGGAGGAAACCTGCTCCCCCCTTCTCCTGTCTCCATCCCAAAACACATCCGATTTCTGCGTGATACTTGCCCGTCTCCGCAAAAGCTCCGACAATTCCATGGAACATACGGTAGCGGAGCAGGCCGCACAGATCGGACAAAACGCAAACAACGGCAGGATCTCTCCTGCCGTGCTGTCTTCCAATCATTTCATCAGTTTTTACGATTTTCTCCGCGCGGAAAAACCTTTCTCCGAATCTCCCGCGCGCCCCGATGGGACTGTCATCGCAAGGAATCTCTGGTTTGCCCGTGGCATGACCCTCGGCGTATACTTCCGCCGAACCGGCAGCCGTGTTTTACTGACA
>JAFSWY010000015.1 GCA_017444295.1 Selenomonadaceae bacterium
ATCCTGGCGGTGTTCAGGATTTTTTTATGCAGCATGATTGTGCCCTTTTCTTGCGGGAAAAGGGCTTTTTCTATTGGAACAAAGGAGAGTATATGTTACACACCGTCTGCTTCTCGAATTTTCATGTGGAACCCTGCAGCAAATTGCGCACACTCGTTGATGTGCCGCGTACGCTGAATGCCATTCCAACAACCTTCATCAACGGAAAATATGACGGCCCTGCTGTGCTGGTCACTTCCGGCGTGCATGGAAGCGAGTATCCGGGGATTGCCGCGTCCATGGAATTGGGCAGGGATTTGGATCCAGAAGAGATCCACGGCTGTCTTATCCTCATGCACCCGGTGAATGTTTCGGCTTTTTGGGCGCGCATGGCGGAGCTTGGCCCCGAGGATGGGCTGAACCTGAACCGCGTTTTTCCCGGCAATGCAACCCTCAGCCGCACCTATAAGCTCGCCGATTTCCTGCTGCATGAGTTCATCCTCAAGGCGGACTACTACCTTGACCTGCACAGCGGCGATCTTCAGGAGGATTTGCATCCCTATGCCTATTTCCCAGGAAACGCCTCGGAAGAGGTCAATAACAAGTCGCGGGAGCTTGCAAGCCAGATCAATGTGGAATACATGGTCCGCTCCACTGCGACAACGGGGGCGTATAATTGCGCAGCGCTGCATGGTGTGCCCAGCATCCTTGTGGAGCGAGGCGGTACGGGTTTCTGCTGCCGTGAGGACATCGACGCATACAAGGATGATGTCATGCACGTGCTGAAGCATGTGGGCATGACGCCCGGGTACGACCACAGGCATCTCCACACATTCACGCCACAGGAGCTGACCAAGATCGAATACCTTGAGGCTGACAGGCCGGCTTGCTGGTATCACGCAAAGCACAGCGGTGAGCAGGTGGAAAAGGGAGAGATGCTGGGCTACACCACCGATTTCTTCGGCGAGAAGCAGGAGGAGTTCCGTGCCAAATTCAGCGGCATCATGCTTTATATGACGCCGGCTTTTTCCATCACCCCGGGCCGGGTACTTTGCGCTTACGCGGAACTGCCGGAGGGCTACGTGCCCCAGGCACCGCACACCCATGTTCCTGCCCATGCGGTGTCGGAAGATGTGACGAAGGTTGGCTAAGACTTTAGACCTTACCCAGGGCTCCATCGCCCGGAGGCTGTTGCTGTTCGCGATGCCCCTGCTTGGAGCCAGCCTGGTCCAGCAGCTTTATACCACCGTCGATATCCTCTTTGTCAGCAATTTTTTGGGCGTGGAGGCTTCGGCGGCTGTAGGGGCCAGCGTGCTCTTGAACTCGGCTCTCGTCAACCTGTTCACGGGCATCAGCATCGGCGCCGGTGTCGTCATTGCCCAGGCCTTTGGGCGCAGGGATAAGGTACAGCTCAGCAAATCCATCCATACGTCGATGGCCCTCGGGCTCATTGGTGGTGTGCTGTTGACCATTGTTGGCGAGCTTTCCGCCTCCGAATTCCTGCGTGTGGTGGATACCCCGGAGAGCATCTTTCAGGATGCCTTTGATTATGTGGAGGTATTCTTCCTTGGCTTGGTATTCATGCTGGTCTTCAATATGGCGGCCGGTGTCATGCGGGCCCTTGGCAATTCACAGACTCCCATGCTGATCCAGCTTGCATGCGGCATTCTGCACGTTGTGACCAATTATCTGTTTATCGTGTATATGGAGAACGGCATTCTCGCAGTCGCATGGTCGTCGGTTCTCTCCCAGGTGCTTGCGGCAATCATTTCCGTGTGCTATCTGCTGAAAAGCGGGGTCATGCATACATCGAAACTGGCAGTGGACGGCCCGTTGACGCGGGAAATCATCCGCATCGGCCTGCCTGCGGGGTTGCAGGGCGTGGTGGTGACCCTTTCGAATGTGTTCGTACAGTATTTTATTAATGGATTCGATGTGGTGGCCATAGCGGCTTTCACCGCCTACTATCGTATCGAGCTTTTGTTCTACATGCCTCTGTGCGCACTGGGCCAGTCTATGATGACCTTCGCGGGGCAGAATGTGGGGGCAAGGCTCTATGACCGCGTGAAACGCGGCCTTCGCCTGACACTGGGGTTTGGCGTGGGTTACTCCCTTGTGCTGGCAGCCATCCTGCTCTACTTTGGACGGGAGACCTTCGGTATCTTCTACTCCGACCCTGCCGTCATTGACATGGGAGCCACCATTATCTGGATTGCTTTCCCCTTCTATTTCTTTTATGTGTTTCTTGAAACCTTTGCGGACACTCTGCGAGGCGCAGGCCTGTCGGTGGTTCCCATGTATATCGTGCTCTTCAATCAATGCCTGCTCCGGACGGCAATCCTGTTCGGATTCATGCAGATGGCCCATGACATCCGTCTGCTGGCAGCCGTCTATCCCATCACATGGGGCACGGCGGGCGCCATGCTGTACTGGTATTACCGGAAGGGCACATGGATGGCATAAGTAAAGATGAAAGGATGCTTTTTCTTTCGCCTTTATTTATCATAAAATTATTGAAAGGGAGGAATAACCTCGATGAAAAAGTTTTCCAAAAAAGTCGCTTCTTTATTGGCAGCAGGCCTTCTTACCTGCAGCGTGATTGCGGGTTGTGGAGGCAATACTGCGGATTCCGGCAAGGACGGCAAGGTATTGACCTTTGGCTGCCAGATGTATTCCGACGGCCTGATCAACCCTGCGCTTCAGGTCAACACAGCCTGGAACTGCAGCCGCTTTGGTGTCGGCCAGACGCTGTTCCGCTTTGACGACAACGTAAAGGCAGTCCCGCAGCTGGCGGAATCCGCGACTCCCAGCGATGGCAACAAGACCTGGGTCTTCAAGCTGAAAAAAGGCATCAAGTTCAGCAACGGCACCGAAATGACGGCCACCAAGGTGAAGGAATATTTGGACTGGATCCGCGAAGCCGGCAAGAAGGGCTCCACAAACCCCACCAAGTTCCTGGACGAGGGAGCAGTTGTCACGGCTGACGATGCGGCCGGCACCGTTACCATCAAGTCCGAGAAGGCCTATGCCAACATGCCGGCAAATCTGGCTGACCCTTCGATGTGCATCCTTGACATTGCGGGCTCCGAGAACCTTGACACCGGTGCCATCGGCACCGGCCCTTACATGGTGAAGAGCTTCCAGGACCATGTGGGCTACGAGATGGTTGCCAACCCTCATTACTGGAACGGCAAGCCGCCTTATGACGAAGTCAAGATCCTGTTCATGGGCGATGCTTCCGCCAAGGCCAACGCCCTTCGCGCCGGGCAGATCGACCTGGCGGAGAACATCATGAATGTTGCAGACCTGAAGGCTCTGCAGGAGGACAAGAAGTTCAAGGTGGAGGTCACCGCCGGCACCCGTTGCGGTTTCAGCTGGATGAACATGCAGGAAGGCCACCCGCTGGCAAACAAGGCCCTGCGCCAGGCTGTGCTGAAGGCCATCGACTACAAGGCTATCTGCCAGTCCAACACCATCGGCGGCCTGTACAGCCCGGGACCGTCCGTCATACCGTCTTCCTTGGGATATGGCTTTGACCAGCTGAAGAATCCCTATGAATACGATCCGGAAGGTGCCAAGAAGATTTTGGACGATGCCGGCATCAAGGATACGGATGGCGACGGCATTCGCGAGCTCAACGGACAGAATATCCAGCTTCGCTACATCTCCTACGCGAACCGGCTGCTGAATGACTTCTCCGATGCCCATACCCAGTACCTGAAAGCGGTAGGCATCGGCGTGAAGAGCGAGTACGGAAGCTCCGATGATCAGTGGACGAAGCTGGTTGCCGGTGAGTACGACCTCAACAACAATAACTGGAACGCGATGATTGCCGGAGCGCCGACCACATACATGGGCAACTGGTGGAGCAAGAACAAGGACAATTTCTGTGGTTTCAAGAGCGATGCCTATGACGAGCTCTATGAGGAACTGCAGGGAACCATGGACCAGAAGCGGTATGGGGAGCTTATGGTTCGGCTGCAGCAGATCCTGATCGATGAGGCAGCTGTTCTGGTAGACGGCTACTACAACAGCTGCATTGTCTATAACGATAAGGTTGGGTACGCCCATATCTATCCGCTGGATTATTATTGGATCACCGACGAAATCAAGCCGGCCGGCGCAAAGTAAGGAACGGCACAGGGAACCACAAAGGGATGCGGTGCATACTGTATCCCTTTGTGAGCTTCTAAGGCTTTTTGACGAGGAAGGAGTAAAATGGATAAGAACCAAATCATTTCCAGATTGCTGCAAATGCTGGTTGTGCTCATCGGTATCAGCTTTATCACGTTTTTGTTGACATATTTGTCCCCCGGCGATCCTGCGCGAAATGTCTACACCCATAGCGGCATCATGCCGACCTCGGAAATGATTGAGGAGATGCGCGTGACAATGGGGCTCAACAAGCCTTTTTTTGCGCAGTATACGGACTGGGTCATCAACTGCCTGCAGGGCAATTTTGGTGAATCCTTCATGCTGAAAAAACCGGTTGCGGAGTTGCTGCTGGACCGCCTGTGGCCGACGCTGAAGCTGACCTTGGCTTCTACCGTTCTGATGCTTCTCTTTGCAGTGCCCTTGGGTGTGCTTTCCGCAGTGCACCATAACAAGCCTATTGATTATTTTGTGCGTGCCGTCACCTTCTTCGGGGTATCCATCCCGAACTTCTGGCTAGGTCTGCTGCTGATCCTGCTTTTCTGTGTAAAGATGGGGCTTCTTCCGGTTGTTTCCTCCGGCGCGGACCTTGAGTCGCTGATCCTTCCAGCGGTGACGCTGGCGGTGGCCATGACGGCAAAATATACGCGCCAGGTCCGTACGGCAGTGCTGGAGGAGCTTCATTCGGACTATGTGATCGGTGCCCGCGCCCGCGGTATATCGGAAAGCAAGATCCTGTGGCGCAATGTGCTTCCGAATTCCCTGCTGCCGCTGATCACGATGCTGGGCCTGTCCATAGGTTCCCTGCTGGGCGGTACCAGTGTGGTCGAGATTATCTTTTCCTATCCGGGACTGGGCAATCTTGCGGTAGCGGCCATCACCTCTGCCGATTATTTCCTGGTCCAGGGATATGTGCTGTGGGTTTCTATCATTTATATGCTGATCAATCTTATTGTGGATATCTCCTACTATTATGTGGATCCCCGCATGCGTCTGAGGAGGTAAGTGTATGGACGCAACAAAGAATCGATTTTTGAGCAACCGGGGCTTCGTCCTCTTTGGGATATTGGCATCCATCATTGTACTGATCGCTATCTTTGCCCCGATGCTTTCGGGCGGCATTGACCCTGCGGCTGGAAATCTGGGAGATGCCATCAAGCCGCCGGATGCGGAGCATATTTTCGGCACGGACAAGATGGGACGGGATGTTTATGCCCGTGTCCTCTATGGCGCCCGGGTATCCCTTTCTTCCACCTTCATCCTGGTGACATTGATTTTCGTGGTTGGCACGGCCCTGGGTGTGGTCTCCGGATACTTTGGCGGCTGGGTGGATGCGGTGATCATGCGTCTTGCCGATATGATGATCGCCTTTCCGGGCCTGGTGCTGGCCATTGCCGTAGCCGGTATGATGGGTCCCAGCATGCGCAATGCGATTATTGCGATCATGCTGGTGACCTGGCCGAAATATGCGCGCATGGCGCGTTCGCTGGTGTTGAAGGTCCGGCATACGGATTATGTGGATGCGGCAATCGTCACGGGGTCCGGTACCTGGCGCATGCTATGGAAGTATATGCTGCCCAATACGATCACGACGCTGGTCATCACGGCGGCGACGGATATCGGCAGCATGATGATGGAGCTTGCGGCTTTGTCCTTCATGGGATTTGGTGCGCAGCCGCCGGCGGCGGAATGGGGCGCCATGCTGAACGAGAGCCGCGATTTCATGCAGTCGGCGCCCTGGATGATGATATATCCGGGTATGGCAATCTTCATTACGGTGGTGGTCTTCAATATGCTGGGCGATAATCTCCGGGATATTCTGGACCCGCGGGAAGAGTAAGGAGGGAATATCATGTCGTTATTAGAATTGAAGAACGTGGATATTTCCTATGGCAAGAACCTTACGGTAAAGAATTGCAGCCTGAGTCTGGAAAAGGGAGAAATCTGCAGTATCGTTGGCGAGTCCGGCAGCGGAAAAACCACCGTGATCCGAGCGATCATGGGACTGCTTCCCGGAGGGGGCAGAGTTTCTGCCGGCAGCATTACCTATGACGGCACGGATCTGCTGAGCCTGACAGACGCGGAATGGCGGGCTCTGCGCGGCATCGATGTGTCCATGATCTTTCAGGACAGCGGTACCATGATGAATCAGACGCGGCTGATCGGGGACAGCTATGTGGAATATATCATTACCCATGAGAAACTTTCCAGGAAGGCGGCCTGGGCGAAGGGCGTCGAAATGATTGAGCGGATGCGTCTTCCGGATGGGGACCGCATCATGCGTTCCTATCCCTTCCAGCTTTCCGGTGGGCAGCGCCAGCGCGTCGGAATTGCCATGGGCATGACCTACCAGCCCAGGCTCCTCCTGGCCGATGAGCCCACCTCGGCCCTTGACGTGACGACCCAGGCGCAGATTGTCCGGCAGTTCATGGAGCTTCGCGACGAGTATGGAACCAGCATTATCATCGTGACCCACAACCTGGGGGTAGCTGCTTATATGGGCGACAAGATCGTGGTCATGAAGCAAGGCGAGGTTGTCGACCGGGGGGAACGCGATTACATACTCCATCAGTCAACCAATCCGTATACCAAGCTTCTCCTGGATGCGGTGCCGACTTTGGGAGGTAGACGCTATGTTTGATGAAAAGGATCTTCTGATTGAGGCGCGTCATGTGACGCGTCGCTTTCCTACCAATGACGGACGCATGCTGACCGCCTGCAATGATGTGAACTTGAAATTCTATAAGGGAAAGACACTGGGCATCGTTGGCGAATCCGGCTGCGGCAAGAGTACGTTCATGCGCTTCCTGGTGAGCCTTGACACTCCCACGGAGGGTGAGATATTCTTCCATGGGAAGGATATCACGAAAATGAAGGGGAAAGAGCTGCACGAGAACCGCCAGCATATCCAGATGGTCTTCCAGGACCCCTCCACATCCTTCAATCCCAAGATGAAGATCAAGGAGATCGTCTGCGAGCCGCTCTTGAACTTTGACCGCATCCGCCGGTCCGAAATGGACAAGAAGGCGCGGGAACTCCTGGAACTGGTAGAGCTTCCGGGGGATTTTGCGGACCGGTACCCCCATAACATGTCCGGCGGCCAGCGCCAGCGTGTGGCAATCGCCCGGGCCATTGCCCTTGAGCCGGAGTTCATCGTCATGGACGAGGCCACCAGTGCCCTGGACGTTTCCGTGCAGAAAACGATCATCGAACTCGTCACCCGCCTGCAGAGGGAGAAGAACATTTCCATTGGCTTTATCTGCCATGATATTGCCCTCATCGAGTCCTTTTCCCATCAGGTGGCGGTCATGTATCTGGGCAATATTGTGGAGGTCATGCCGGGGGAAGGCCTTTCCGATGTCTGCTGCCATCCCTATTCCAGGGCGCTCTTGAACTCTGTGTTTGATGTCAGGATGGATTTTTCCAGGAAAATCGAGAACATCAAGGGGGAACCCCCAAGTCCGCTGGATTTGCCGCCGGGCTGTCCCTTCAGCAACCGCTGTTCGGATTGCCAGGATCGCTGCACAAAGGAAAAGCCGAAACTAGTGGAGATCGAACCGGGCCACAAGGTGGCCTGCCATCGGTTTGCGAAATAGGAAGGATGGTGCAATGGGCGGCAAGGAAGGAATGTTCAGCTGGCGCCAGCTCTTGCAGATGATTTGGCCGCTGCTGGTGGAGTAGCTTTTGTCCGTTTTGGTCGGCATGGTCGATGTCTTGATGGTTGCTTTTGTGGGAGAGGCGACGGTTTCGGGCGTTTCCCTGGTGGATTCCATCAATCATTTGGTTCTTCAATTCCTGTTTGCCATGACTGCGGGCGGGACTGTTGTCTGCGCCAGGTACATCGGCAGCGGAGATTACGCTTTGGCGAAAAAAAGCGGCGGACAGCTCTTTTCTGTGACGACGTTCCTTATGCTTCTTTTGTCCCTCCTGCTGTTCTTCGGCGAGGACTCCATCCTTCATCTTCTCTTTGGTACGGTTTCGCCGGAGGTCATGCGGGACGCGGAGGTGTATATGCGGTTTACCGCAGTCTCTTTCCCCTTCCTGGCGATTTACTACTCGGCGGTTTCCATTTTCCGCGCGGTGGGGAATACGAGGCTGTCCATGCTGGTTTCCCTCGGAATGAACCTGTTGAACATTTCCGGAGACGTGCTGTGCATTTTCGGCTTGGGCATGGGTGTGGAGGGAGTTGCGATTCCTACGCTGCTCTCCCGGATGGTTGCCGCTGCTGTCATTTGTATCTTTCTTCAGTCGTCGGACAATGCGCTTCGCATTGACAACTTCGGGCAATGCAAGCTGGACGGGAGGATCCTGCGGGAAATCCTTTCCATCGGAATTCCAAGCGGCGTGGAAAGCAGCCTGTTCAATGTGGGAAAAGTGCTGCTCCAAAGCCTCGTGTCCACGCTGGGCACAGCTTCCATCGCGGCCTATGCCGTGGCGGGCAACCTTGTGACCTACCTGTATCTTCCCGGAAACGCCTTGGGTGCTGCCATGGTGACCATCGTCGGGCAATGCAGAGGTGCGGGAGAATTGGGACAGGCAAAAGACTATACGAAGCTCTTGACCTTGCTGAATTACGCAGGACTGCTTCCTATCTGCGCCGTCATGATTTTCGGGAGGAGCATCTGGGTCGGGTTTTATCATCTTTCTCCTCAATCTTCGTATATGGCGGAGGAGCTTCTTTTGGCCCACTCTTTGGCGATGATTCTATGGCCTGTTGCGTTCCTGCTCCCGTATTATTTCCGGGCAATCGGCAGGGCAATCTTTCCTATGCTGGTCGCCATAGGCGCGATGCTTGTTTTTCGGCTCGGTTTTGCCTACGTCTTTGTGGCATGGCTTGGAAAAGACGTACTTTGGGTATGGTATGCCATGTTCATGGATTGGTTTTTCCGGTTGATAGTTTTTGGCACAGCTTTTCGAAAAACGAAACCGATAGAATAAATGTTTTATCTTGTAATAACTACAATTTAGGGTTTATATCGTATATTTGCGAAAGGAGATGGCAAGATGCCACACGACCACGAGCATGGTCATGGACACGACCATGACCACGATTACGACCACGGACACGATCATGGGCATGACCACGAGCATGACCATGGGCACGACCACGGACATGACCACGGACATGACCATGGGCACGACCACGGACATGACCACGGACATGACCATGGGCACGACCACGGACACGACCACGGGCACG